>NZ_JAMYPH010000011.1:0-208224 GCF_040320265.1 Mesorhizobium sp. M0751 | reverse complement strand
CGACCCCCCCCCTCGCCCCCTCCGCCTCTCCCCGACTCCCCTACACGCTTTCTTGCCTACTCCCCTACCGGCCTACTGGCCTACTGCCCTACTGCCCTACTGCCCTACTGCCCTACTGCCCTACTGCCCTACTGCCCTACCCTTCATAGCCACCCATTCTTGCGAAACCGCCAGTAAAGAAACGTGCAGATCAGGGCAATCGCCGCCAGGACGGCCGGGTAGCCATATTCCATCCTCAGTTCCGGCATGTCGCTGAAATTCATGCCGTAAATGCCGGCGAACGCCGTGGGCACCGCCAAGATGGCGGCCCATGAGGCAAGCTTCTTGGAGATCGCCGTCTCCTGGCTTTGACCGACCAGAAGGCTAGCCTCGAAGGCGAAGGCGAGAACCTCACGCAGGCTGTCGATCTTTTCCTGGACAGTGCGGATGTGGTCGGTGACGTCGCGAAACAGCGGGTGCATGGCTGTGTGGATTTGCGGCAGATCGGCGCTGGTCAGCCGCCGGCAGACCTCCACCAGCGGCAGGGCCGCATTACGCAGGCGCAAGAGATCGCGGCGCAGCATATAAAGCCGTTCGATATCGGAGCCGGTCATCGGTTTCAGCAGAACCTTGTCCTCGATCGCCTCGACCTCGTTTTCGATCTGCTCGAGCACCGGCATGTAATTGTCGACGATGAAATCGAGAATGGCGTAGAGGACGAAATCCTCGCCCTTGGCAAGGGAATGCGGGCAGCTTTCCCAGTGCTGGCGAACGGCTGCGTAGGAGGTCGACGGGCCATGCCTGACGCTGACGATATAGCCGGCGCCGACGAACAGATGCGTCTCGCCGAAGGTGACACGGCTGTCGATCAGCTGCGCCGTGCGGGCAACGATGAACAGGGCATCCCCATATTGCTCGATCTTCGGTCGCTGGTGCGGATGCTCGGCGTCCTCGATCGCCAACTCATGCAGATGGAATTGCGCCTGGACGCGCAGCAACAAATTGCGGTCGGGCTCCAGCAGTCCGATCCAGACCACGTGGCCCGGCTTCCCGGCCCATTCGCCGGCTTCCTCGATCGGAATGTCGGCGATGCGCCGCCCAGCCGTATAGACGCCGCAAGCGATTATGCCCGACATCGGCGGCGCAGGAGCAAACTCGCGGACATATTCCATCGCAGCCTCCTGAAGGCGGGGCCTTCATCGCGGAACTGAGAAGTCGGCGCGTCGAAAGCTTAGCGCAATTTTCTGTCAGGTGGCGAATCCGAAATTCGCATCGGTGTCGGGAGAACTCACTTCGCCGGTGGCGTTGCAGGAAGAATAATCTTGTCCGTCTTGTCGCCCTTTGGACGATCGGCCGGCATCTGGTCGCCGGTGACGATATAGTAGATCGTCTCGGCGATGTTGGTGGCGTGGTCGCCGATGCGCTCGATGTTCTTGGCGCAAAACAGGAGATGTGTGCAGGGCGTGATGTTGCGTGGGTCTTCCATCATGTAGGTCAGCAACTCGCGAAACAGCGAGGTGTACATGGCATCGATCTGGTCGTCGCGGTCGCGCACGAAACCGATTTTTTCCACCGACCGCGATGCGTAGACGTCGAGTACTTCCTTGAGCTGGGTCAGTGCCAGATTGGCCAAAGCCTCGAGGCCGCGGAACAGGCTGTTCGGCTGGCGCCCGTCTGCGACGGCAACCACCCGCTTGGCGACGTTCTTGCCGAGGTCGCCTACCCGTTCGAGGTCCGCCGAGATGCGGATCGCGCCGACAATCTCGCGCAGATCCGTCGCCATCGGCTGGCGCTTGGCGATGATGATGATCGCCTTGTCGTCGATCTCGCGCTGTCCCTCATCCAGAACCAGGTCGTCTCGAATGACTTTCTGGGCAAGCCCCGGATCCGCATTGACCAGCGCCGCGACTGCCTGCTCGACCATGCGCTCGGCATGCCCGCCCATCGCCGCGATGCGCTTCGACAGATATTTCAGCTCCTCGTCATAGGCGCTGACGATATGCACGGACTGCATGGACGAAATGCCTTCCCGGGATCTTGTGGTTGAGTCGTTCCCTCGAATCCCCGCTGATACGCTAGCCGGATGACAGAAAAAAGAAACGGCCCATTATGTGGTAGTGATAGTACCGCGTCAGCGAGCCGGCAAATGGACCGTGAACGCCGCACCCTTGCCGAGCTCCGACCTGATGGAGAGCCTGGCGTTGTGGCGCGTCAGGATATGCTTGACGATGGACAGGCCAAGGCCGGTGCCCTTTTGGCTCCGGCTGTTCTCGACGTCGACGCGGTAGAACCGCTCGGTGATGCGCGGGATGTGTTCTTCGGGGATGCCGGGGCCGAAATCCCTGATGGTGACGTCGATGCCCGGTTCGGGATCGCTGTCGCTGCGTATGATCGACACCACGACGCGTCCGCCCGACTGACCATATTTGCAGGCGTTTTCCAGCAGGTTTTCGAAGACCTGGAAAAGCTCGTCCCGATCGCCGGGCACGTCGAGCGGCCCTTCCGCGAAATCACGCTCGATGACGACGCCGTTTTCCTTTGCGAGCGGCCCAAGCGAATCGATGACGCTGTCGATGGCCTGGCGCAGGTCGACCTCGGTTCCCGGCTTGAGATAGGGCTTCATCTCCAGGCGCGACAGCGACAGAAGGTCGTCGATGAGGCGCGCCATGCGGCTGGTCTGGTTCTGCATGATCTGCAGGAACTGCTCGCGCGCCTCGGGGTCGTTGCGGGCCGGCCCGCGCAGCGTCTCGATGAAGCCGGCGATCGAGGCGAGAGGCGTGCGCAGCTCGTGGCTGGCATTGGCAATGAAGTCGGCACGCATTCTGTCGATCCGGCGCGCCTCACTCTGGTCCTTGAACACCAGCACGTAGAGATCCGTGGCATGGCCGACTGAAGACGCGCTCACCCGATAGGCTCGTTCGACCGGCAGCTTTTCTATGTAGTCGACGCTGTCCGAAGCGACGTTGCCCGCCAAGATACTATCCAGCAAGGCCTGCATTTCCGGCGCTCGGAATTTCAGCGACAGCGACATACCGGGGGCAATCCCGCCAAAGGCGGCAAAGGCGGCGGCGTTGGCATGGACGATGGCGGCGGAGCGATCGAAAATGATCAACGGATCGGCAACCGCCGCCGCGAGATATTCGCCGGAAAGCCGCTGCAGGCCGCTCGCCTCGATGGCCACGGCATTTTCGGTCGATTGACGCGCGACGCCGGCCGGCAGCATCGCAGCGGCAACCAGCAACGCGCCTGCCAGCAGCACCACATAGCCGGACATGCCGGCAAAAGCATAGACCATCAGAACCGCAACGAGGCCGGCCGCCAGCAGCCAGCGGCTGTTCCACAGCCGCATGGCGACACCTTGCGCCCTGCCTTTCCGCTTTGTGCCGATGTCGGCCATTTGCGCTCCGTCTGCGGCCAACTTCAAGAACTTCCTGCTGGACCGGCGCTAGAGCACAGTGCGTTCAATTGGACGCACAAAGGACGCTCTACCACTTTATCTGCTGCATCGTTCTTTCCGAAAATCGATTCCGATTTCCAGGCCGATGCAGTAAGGCTCCCAATAGCATGAGTCCGGAAGCTGGAAAGGTTCGCCTCGATGAAAAACACCAAGGAAAGTCCCGCCGTACCTTCATCGGGTCCGCTGAAGATCATCATCGACGGCAAGGAGCGGGAGTTCGACATCGAGGCCCCGACGCTTCCCGAGTGGGTCGAGGACCGCAAGCTGACCGCCGGCGGCTATCCCTACGACAAGAAGATGAAAAGCGAGGAGTACGACGAGAGGCTTGAGAAGCTGCAGATCGAGCTGGTCAAGGCGCAGGCGTGGCTGCAGTCGACAGGCAAGCGGGTAATGTCGCTGTTCGAGGGGCGCGACGCCGCCGGCAAGGGCGGCACGATCTTCGTTTTGCGCCAGTATCTGAACCCTCGCACGGCGCGCAACGTGGCGCTGACCAAGCCAACACCCACCGAGCTTGGACAATGGTACTTCCAGCGCTACGTCGACCACTTCCCGACGTCGGGCGAATTCGTCACTTTCGACCGCTCCTGGTATAATCGCGCCGGCGTTGAACCGGTGATGGGATTCTGCACGCCCGAGCAGCACGAGCAATTTCTGGACGAGGTTCCGCATTTCGAGCGGATGATCCGCAACGAGGGTATACATTTCTTCAAATTCTGGCTGAACATCGGCCGGGAAACGCAGCTCGAGCGATTCCATGACCGCCGCTGGAGCCCGCTGAAGAGCTGGAAGTTTTCGCCAATCGACATCGCCGGCATCACCAAATGGGACGAATACACCAAAGCGCGCGACCTGATGGTCGAGCGCACGCACAAGGAGTTCGCGCCCTGGATCATTGTGCGGGCGAACGACAAACGGCGCGCGCGGCTGGCCGTCATGCAGCGCATTCTCCTTTCGCTTCCCTATGACGGCCGCGACCTCGACGTCATCGGCAAGGAGGACAGGAAGATCATCGGCGAAGGGCCGACTTTCCTCGAAAAATAAGCTCACCTCATCGATACGCGGCTCTCATGCCGCCAGCCGGGCAATCCGCTGCAGTCGCTTCAGCGTGGTGTCGTCCTGCAGCGCCTGCTGGAAAAGCGAGATCTCCTGGTCGATGCGGTCGCAGAGCGCGCCGGTGTCGCCCCTAAGCAGGTCGCGCGTCTGCAGCAGCGCCGCGACAGGCTTCTTGGCGAGTTGCCTGGCTCTTGCCAACGTGGCTTCCTCGACGCTGCCGTCCGTCACGATCTCGCCGACAAGGCCCAGTGCCCTGGCATCTTCGGCGGTGAGCGTGTCGCCCAGGCAGAAGAAGCGGAACGCCCCGGCATAGCCGAGCTTCTGCGGCGCCAGAATACTGGTCGCCGCGTCCGGCACCAGGCCGAAATCGACGAACGGCACCCGAAACGTGCTCTTGCTCGAGGCGATCACCATGTCGCAGTGGAACAGGATGGTGCAGCCGACGCCGACGGCGTCGCCGTCGACACAGGCAAGGACCGGTTTCGGGAATGTCGCCAGCGTGCGGAACATATCGGTGACGGCGTCGATCAGTCGCCGATGTTTGGTGGCGTCGAGAAATTCGGAGAAATCGGCACCGAGGCAGAAGCACCCGGCCAAGCCGCGCAGGACCACGACGCGGACGTCGTCGTCGACGGCAGCTTCGTGGAATGTCCTGGCCAGGCTTTCATAGGCCCGCCTGTCCAGCACCGGGCGGCCGTCACCCGACGATACCGTGACGATCAGCGTGTGATTGCGGAATTCTGCTTTTGAGTGAACGTTCATGGCCTCTCTCCAATCTCACGAGGCGCGTCTCTGTCCGAGCATGTCCGGGTACCCTCTGGCCAGCACCGGCGCAAAGTGGTTGCGGCGCGAACGCACCACGTCGAGCGTGTGCTCGTTGAAGGTGAGCAGTGTGGCGACCACCTGCTGGTTGCCATAGGTACGCTGGTAACCGAGCGGCGTTGCCAGGAAATGCAGCTGCAGCGCGCGAAGCACCCACATCGGCTCGAATTCGATGATCACCTGGTTGACGTTGCGCTTCAGGCCCCACTCGACGAAGCCAGCGATCAGCTCCGTGCCCACCGTCGACACGCCGCGCCGACCGTCGCGGAACCCCGGCGCAACCGCATAGCGGGTCAGTTCATAGACATTCGGGCCCGACGGTGGGGTTCCCTCATAAAGGTCCGCCAGCACGTCGGTTAGAAGATGTGCCCGGGTCGTCGGCAACATCCGCTGGTAACCGGCGAGCTCGCCATTGCGGATGACGATCTGGTGCACTGCCTCGTCGTGGTCGAATTGATCGATCTCCAGGCCATCGGGGCGCTGCAGATCGGTCCATCCCATCTCTTCGACGAAAATCTTGTAACGCAAACGATGAACTGACTCCCAGAGGTCGGGCCGTTCCATCAATTCCTGGGTCGTGAGGGAAAAGAGCATTTTGCCGTCTCCTGTTTCAATAGGAAGATACGGCCGTGCTTTCCCAAAAAAATTACGCGATCACGCAAGCAAGAATTTCTAGGCCGGCGCGGCCGACCTAGTTAATATAGCCGCGCCTTATCGCTTCCGCGACGGCCTGGACCCGGTTGACGGCACCGAGTTTGCTTTTGGCGTTAAGAAGGTGTTTCTCTGACGTGTGTTCCGAAATGCCGAGAATTTGTGAGATCTCCCATTCGGACTTGCCAACGGCGGCCCATTGCAGGCATTCGCGCTCACGCGGCGTTAATTCGACATGATCGATGGTTTTGCCCGCCATGGTGTGGAGCTGCATTGCGCGGCCAATCGCATAAGTCGAGACCAGCGACACCAGCCCAAACTCGGCGCTCGACAATTCGACAGCCTCGCCGCCAAGTGACACCATGACGATCTGGCCATCGAGCGTGATTAGCGGGAAGGCCAACCCGTCGCGCAGCTTGAATTCGCCGGCATCGCCCATCACCTCGCCGCCGCTCTTGCCGATGCGGATGCCCTGAGACGCTTCCCGCCACTGGAATGGCGCTTGAAGCTGCTTCATGTGACTGACGACGGGGTCGTGATCGACGTAGTTGCGCGCAACGTAGCGCTCAAGCCATTCAGCCGGCCAGTCGCAAAGCAGCACATGGTCCTTTTGCTGGTTTCTCGGCGTGCCAGGTTGCGGAACCGTGCCGGCCATCAGCGCCGTCAGCCCGAACCCGCTTGTTACCCCCAGCAGTTTTTCGCAGACGGCGGCCGCAGTGCCGGCGTGCTGCAACTGATCTATCAGTTCCAGGGTACGATCGAAATGACCCATCGCAACATCTACCCCATGTTGCCTTCCGCTCTTGAGGCCAATGGCAGTGATCAACCCGCACCACGCCATCAACCCCGGACTGCAAAGCTGCTTCCCCTGTGCGTCCTACTGCTCCTCTTCAGCCGGCATCACGCAGTCATTTGCAAACTCACTAAACAATATCCCTAAATCGTCACGATGAAACCAAAAACCGTTGTACCTGTGTTATTTTCGTACAAAAACCTGTGTTATTTCGTACTAAAGTCGGTGCAAGACCGGGCGGAGTCGTCGCGTGGCGTTTCGGCGCATATCCATTTCATTGATCTCGATACTGATCGGAGCGCAATTGCTTGCGGCTGCTGCGCCCGCCGCGGAGCCGCAGGTGCCGGTGTTTTGGGACGCCAAGGAGCGGCTGCCAAAGCCGGACCTTTCGATGCTGCCGCGGCTGCGATTCCTGACCACCACGGATTTCCCGCCGTTCAATTTCCTCGATGGGGCAGGCCGGCTGTCGGGCTTCCATGTCGACCTGGCGCGCGCCATCTGCGCCGAGCTCGGCATTGCCGAAAAATGCCAGATCCAGGCGCTGCCCTGGGCCGAGCTCGAAGGTGCGCTCGGGAAAGGCGAAGGCGAAGCGATCATCGCCGGCATCGCCGCGACGCCGGAGTCGCGGTCGAAATACGCGTTTTCACGCTCCTACCTGCAATTTCCGGCGCGCTTCATCATGGTGAAGACAAAGGCGCTGGCCGAACCAATGTTCGACAGGCTGCGCAGCAAGCGTGTCGGCGTGATCGCCGGCTCCGCGCATGAGCGGATGCTGCGCGACTATTTTGGCGACGTCCAAATCGTCCCCTTCGCAAAGCCGGAGGAGCTTTATGGCGAGCTGAAAACCGGCAAGGTCGACGCCGCCTTCGGCGACGGCATGCGCTTCGCCTTCTGGCTCGGCGGATCCGATGCGGCGGGCTGCTGCCGCTTTGCCGGCGGCCCCTATCTGGCGCCCGAATATCTTGGCTCAGGCATGGCAATCGCCACCAGGGCCGACGATCCGGCACTGGCCGCCGCTTTCGACTACGCGCTGCAGGAAATTTCGGTGAAAGGAACGTTCGCCGAGTTCTATCTGCGCTATTTTCCGGTCAGCTTTTTCTGAGCTTGGCTGCCGGCTCAGGTCAGCGTGCGAAGGCGGGCCTTGGCGGCTCGCGCAATGGCGGCGACCGTCAGCGCATCGAGGTCGAGTTCCCGGCGGACGAGCTGCAGCACGCGCACCTCCTCCAGGCGCATTTCGAGATCGACGGCTGCGACCTCGAAGGCGGCCGCATAGGCGGTGTCACGCAGGCGTTCGGGCAGCGCCTCGGCGACACGCGCCAGGACGCCCTCCAGCCCGTCCTTTTCCTGCAGCATTTTCTGGCAGGCCTGGGCGACTTCGACCAGCCGCTCCTGGTTGAAATCCTCAAACACCGGCCAGGATCGAACGACGTCGCCGATCCGCGCCAGTTCGACGTCGGTCATGTCGCGGTCCGACGCCGAGGTGATGACCATCAGGTAGATCATGGCTTCGTGTGGCGACAATGGCATTTACAACTCCTTGAGATGGTCCCGAAGTTAGGAACGAGGGACCGGCGCCGCAAGGAAAAACAGCCGCGATCGTTGGCGCTCCGGTCACACCTTGGAACTTGATCCATCCTGACTATCGGGACGGGGGCTCTTAATCTTCTTGCCTGATCACGGTCCTGCCCGGAAACCGGGTTCCACTTTTCGGGATCATGGTCTAGAGCATGCGGCTGCCAGCATGGATGCCGGCAAAGTTGCAGGAATAGCATCATGGCCGAACAACAGCCGATCGATCTCAGCCCGGAAGTCCTCACCGCCGCCGCCGAAAGCAAGGCGTGGCCATTCGAGGAAGCGAAAAAGATCGTCGCCCGATACGCGAGCAGCGGCTACCCGGAAACGGTGCTGTTTGAGACCGGCTACGGCCCGTCGGGGCTGCCGCATATAGGCACGTTCGGCGAGGTGGCGCGCACGTCTATGGTGCGCCACGCCTTCCGCGTGCTGACCGAAGACAAGGTCAAGACGCGGCTGCTGTGCTTCTCCGACGACATGGACGGATTGCGCAAGGTGCCGGACAATGTGCCTAACAAGGACATGCTGCGCGCCTATCTCGGCAAGCCGCTGACCAGGATACCGGACCCTTTCTCCAATGAGTATCCGTCGTTCGGCGCCGCCAATAACGCACGGCTGCGCGCTTTCCTCGACCGTTTCGGCTTCGATTACGAATTCGCTTCCTCGACCGACTATTACACTTCCGGCCGCTTCGACGCGACGCTGCTCAAGATGCTCGAGCGCTTCGATAAGGTGATGGCAATCATGCTGCCGTCGCTGCGCGAGGAGCGGGCGCTGAGCTATTCGCCCTTCCTGCCGATCCATCCCAAGACCGGCATCGTCATGCAAGTCGCGATCGACGAGCGCAAGCTCGACGCCGGCACCATCGTGTGGCGCGACCCTGACACCGACGAGCGCTTCGAGACGCCGGTGACCGGCGGTCATGCCAAGCTGCAATGGAAGCCCGATTGGGCGATGCGCTGGGCAGCGCTCGGCGTCGATTACGAGATGTCCGGCAAGGATCTGATCGATTCCGTCAAGCTCGCCGGGCAGATTTGCCGCGCGCTCGATGCTCCGGCACCGGAGGGCTTCAATTATGAGCTGTTCCTCGACGAGCATGGCCAGAAGATCTCGAAGTCGAAGGGCAATGGGCTGACCATCGACGAGTGGCTGACTTACGCGCCGACCGAGAGCCTTAGCCTTTATATGTTCCAGCGCCCGCGAACCGCGAAGAAGCTTTATTTCGACGTCATCCCGAAGGCGGTAGACGAATATTACACGTTCCTCTCTGCCTATCAGAGGCAGGACTGGAAGGAGCGGCTGGGCAATCCGGTCTGGCACATGCATGACGGCAATCCCCGGGCAGTCGACCTGCCGGTGCCGTTCTCGCTGCTGCTCAACCTGGTCAGCGCCTCGAATGCCCAAAACAGGAGCGTGCTGTGGGGTTTCATTTCGCGCCACGCGCCGGGTGTGACGCCGACGACGCATCCCGAGCTCGACCGACTGGCCGAATATGCCATCCGCTATTTCGACGATTTCGTGAAGCCGGCCAAAGTGTACCGTGCTGCCGACACGGTCGAGCGCGAGGCGCTGACCAAGCTCTCGGAAGCGCTCGCCGCGCTGCCGGCTGATGCCGACAGCGAGGCGATCCAGAACGCTGCCCTCAATGTTGCGCGCAAGATCGAGCGCTACCAGGATCATTCCAAGCAGAGCCCGGAGGGCGGACCCGGTGTCTCCGTCGCCTTCTTCCAGATGATCTATCAGGTGCTGATAGGTCAGGAACGCGGGCCGCGCTTCGGCTCCTTCGCCGCGCTCTACGGCATCGCCGAAACGCGCGAGCTCATTCAGCGGGCGCTGGCTGGTCAGCTGGCGGCATGAGGACGCCGTCCTGCTCTTCCAGGATCGAGCTCGGCGCTACAGGCGCGGATCGCGACGCAGCCGGGAGCGGCGGCAGGCCTGAAACGCTCGGCGCCGGCCCGAAGACGCCTTTCTTTGCTGCACGCGCCTTCTCGCCGGCTTCTACGTAAGCGCCGCCCTTGGCGGCGCGCGCCCAGCCGTTTTCGACCAGCCATTGGCCGATATCCTGGTTGCCGATCCGGCACTCGGCGGCGATCAGATCACGGCCGCCTTCGGGCGGCACGGCACAGACCACCGCACGACTACGCAGAAAGGCGCGGAAGGCCGTTCGCGCCTGGATGCCGCAATTCCAGGATTTGCCGCCGTCGGTGCAAGTCTCCTCCTGCTTGACGATGTCGATACCGGAAACTGCAATCGAATAGCCCTTTGCCTCGATGAGCCCGGCGGCCGGCGCAACAGGCTGGAACAGTTTCGTGCCTTTCCAGTCGTCGGGCATTTTCGTTTTTGGCGGCTTGGGCGGTCCGGCCAATGCCAGATCGCTCAACGGGGCGCGCGGCTCTATCCGTTCAAGCTCGTTGGAACCGAGCTGCGGCGGCACCACAATTTCTGGATCGATTGCCCTCGAATGCGCCGCCTGCTTGGCCGGCTCTGGTTTGGGGATAGCCGACGTAGCCGGCGCGACGGGCTGCGGTTCAGCGCTGACCTGGATTTGCTTCCAGGGGCCGCCGCTTTCGCTCTGGACGGCGCGGCCGCCGGCGACAATTGCCGTGGCCATCGCGGGGATCGCCAGAACAGCCAAGGCAAGGTGAGGCAGACGCACCGGCCCCGCGCCTACTGGCTTGCCCAGACAATCCGCGCCACCCATTCGACATCGCGCATGGGGATGTCGCGGTCCGGGTGATCGGGATTGAGGGAGACCAGCGCGATCGACCTCGGTGTCTGGCGGTCGAGCACCTTGGCCATCACCTCGCCGGCATTGGTCTTGACGACGACGCGATCGCCCTTTCGTATGGCAGCCCCCGGCTCGACGATCAGGACATCGCCATTGCGATAGAGCGGCAGCATGGAATCGCCCTGGACCTTCAAGGCATAGGAGGTTTCGGTTGCCCTCGCCGGAAGCTCTATCAGGTCCCATCCCTGCCCCGCCGGAAACCCAGCGTCGTCGAAGAAGCCACCGGCGCCCGCCTGGGCGAAGCCGAGCAGCGGCACCGACGATCTCTGCACGGGCAGTGCGCCGGAATTACCCCGACCCTCGACCAGCCCCGCAAATTCATCCAGCGAGGCGCCGGTCGCCTCGATGATCTTGGCCAGCGATTCGGTCGACGGCCAACGCGGCCGCCCATCCGAGGACAGCCGCTTCGATTTGTTGAAGGCGGTCGAGTCGAGGCCAGCGCGCCTGGCCAGTCCGGAGGCCGAAAGCGAATAGCGCTCGGCAAGAGCGTCGATGGCGGCCCAAACGCGGTCGTGCGAGAGCACCTTGCTCTCCTTCGAAACAGGAAAAAATACCTTCCCTGTTCTACCCCTCGGCCGCCATCTTGTCCACCGCCGAAGACGGCGTCACGCTGCCTCCTTGGCCTCGTCCCTGGTATAGGGATCGAAGCGCTCGTAGAAGGTCTCGCCCTTCTCGGCCATATCGAGCAGCAGCTTCGGCGCCCTGAACTCGGTGCCGTATTTCTTCTGCAGGCGCTTGGAGAGTTTCACGAATTTCTTCGCGCCGATGCCGTCGATGTAGGACAGTGCACCGCCTGTATAGGGCGCGAAGCCGAAGGCCAGGATCGAGCCGACATCGGCCTCGCGTGGGTCGGTAACGATGCCCTCTTCCATCACCCGTACCGCCTCAAGCGCGATGGTGACCAGCAGCCGCTGCTTCAGTTCCTCATAATCGACCTGCTCCGGCGCCAGCTGCGGGTAGAGATCCCTGAGGCCTGGCCACAGCTTCTTCTTGGCCGGTTTTGCCGGATAGTCATAGAAGCCCTTGCCGTTCTTGCGGCCCAAGCGACCATGCGTGTCGACCATCGTGTTGAACAGCGCCATCTGCTTCGGATCGACCGCCTTGTCGCCGAGGTCGCGCATGGTCTGCTTCATGATCTTCTGGGCAAGGTCGATCGCCGTCTCGTCGGTCAACGCCAAAGGGCCGACGGGCATGCCGGCGGCCTTGGCCGCGTTCTCGATCATTGGCGCCGGAACACCTTCGATCAGCATCTTGTAGGCTTCCGACATGTAGCGCAGCACGCAGCGATTGACATAGAAACCGCGCGTATCGTTGACGACGATCGGCGTCTTCTTGATGGCGCGGACAAAGTCGATCGCGGTGGCCAGCGCCTTGTCGCCGGTCTTCTTGCCGAGGATGATCTCGACCAGCATCATCTTGTCGACCGGCGAGAAGAAGTGGATGCCGATGAAATTCTTCGGCCGCGCCGAATTCCTGGCCAGCGATGTAATCGGTATGGTCGACGTATTCGAGGCGAAGATCGCCGACGGTTTGAGTACAGCCTCGGCCTGTTCGGTGGCACCCTTCTTTACGGCCGAATCTTCGAATACCGCCTCGACCACAAGATCGCAGCCGGCGAGATCCGCATAGTCGGCCGTCGGCGTGATTAGCGACAGCAACTGATCCTTGTCCTGCGGCTTGGCACGGCCCTTCTTCACCTGATCCGAGATCAGGTTGTCGGAATGCGCCTTGCCCTTGGCGGCGGACTCCATGTCGCGGTCGAGCAGCACCACCGGAATGCCCGCCTTGGCCGTCACATAGGCTATACCGGCGCCCATGAAGCCGGCGCCGAGTACGCCGATCTTCTTGAACTTCGTTTCCGGTACTCCGGCCGGGCGGCGCGCGCCCTTGTTCAGTTCCTGCAGCGACACGAACAGCGAACGGATCATCGCCGCCGCTTCCCTGGTCTGCATGATCTCGGTGAAGTAGCGTTGCTCGATCCGCAAGGCGGTGTCGAATGGCACCAGCAAGCCCTCGTAGACGCATTTCAGGATGGCGGCAGCGGCGGGATAATTGCCATAGGTCTCGCGGCGCAGGATGGCGATGGCCGGCGGCCACAGATTGGCACCGGCCACCGAATAGATCGGGGCGCCGGGCAGCTTGAAGCCCTTTTCATCCCATGGCGCCACCGGTTTCAAGCCGTTCCTGATCATCGCCTTGGCGGTTTCGACCAGCTTGTCCGGCTCGGCAATCTCATGGATCAGGCCCATCGACTTGGCCTTCTGAGGCGACAGCGTTTGGCCGGACGTCAGCATTTGCAGCGCCTGCTGCTGGTCGGTCAGCCGTGGCACGCGCTGGGTGCCGCCGGCGCCCGGAAAAATGCCGATCTTCACTTCGGGAAGGGCCATCCTCACCTTGTCGGAATCGGCCGCGACACGGCCATGGCAGGCGAGCGACAATTCGAACGCGCCGCCCATGCAGGTGCCGTTGATCGCTGAGACCCACGGCTTGCCCGAGGTTTCCAGCTTACGGAACAGGCCGTTCATGGTGCCCGCATTGTCGAACAGCGCCTTGGTCGCCTTCTCCGGGTCCTTCGCCTTGTCGGCGGCGAAGGCCGCCAGCATCTTTTGCAGCATGGTGATGTCGGCGCCGCCCGAGAACGTATCCTTGCCGGAGGTGATCACCGCGCCCTTTATCGCTGCATCGCTCGCCACATTGTCGACGATGGCGTTCAGTTCGAGCATCACCTCCTCGGTGAAGACGTTCATCGAACGGTCCGGCATGTCCCAGGTGACCAGCGCAATGCCATCGGCGTCGATGTCGAGGGTGAAATTGGTGTAGCTCATCATCTCTCTCCGTCAGACGCGTTCGATGATCGTTGCAGTGCCCATGCCGGCGCCGATGCAAAGCGTCACCAGCGCGGTGATGAGGTCGCGGCGTTCCAATTCATCCAGCACCGTACCGAAGATCATCGCACCGGTGGCGCCGAGCGGATGGCCCATGGCTATGGCACCACCATTGACGTTGATCCGGTCATGCGGAATGTCGAAAGCCTGCATGTAGCGCAGCACCACCGAAGCGAAGGCCTCGTTGAGCTCGAACAGGTCGATGTCCGACAGCTTCATCTTCGCCCGCTTCAACAGCTTCTCGGTGACGTCGACGGGGCCGGTCAGCATCAGCACCGGTTCGGAGCCGATGTTGGCGAACGCACGGATGCGCGCGCGCGGCTTGAGGCCGAGCGTCTTTCCCGCCTTTTTCGAGCCGAGCAGCACGGCCGCCGCGCCGTCGACGATGCCGGAGGAATTGCCGGCATGGTGGACGTGGTTGATCTCTTCCACTTCGGGATGCTTCTGCACGGCGACGGCATCGAAGCCGCCCATTTCGCCGGGCATGACGAAGGACGGGTTGAGTGCGGCCAGCGACTGCATGTCGGTCGAAGGCCGCATGTGTTCGTCGTGGTCGAGGATGGTCAGGCCGTTCTGGTCCTTGACCGAGATCACCGAATTCTTGAAGCGGCCCTCGCCCCAGGCCTTGGCGGCGCGCTTCTGGCTCTCGACCGCATAAGCGTCGACGTCGTCGCGCGAAAACCCGTATTTGGTGGCGATCAGGTCGGCCGAGATGCCTTGCGGCACGAACCAGCCGGGCAGGCCGACCGACGGGTCCATGAACCAGGCGCCGCCGGAGGCGCCCATGCCGACGCGCGACATCGATTCGACGCCACCGGCAATCACGATCTCGTCGGCGCCTTGCGCGATTTTGGCGGCGCCGAAATTGATAGCGTCGAGGCCCGAGGCGCAGAAGCGCGATATCTGCATGCCAGGCGCCTTGGTGTCGTAGCCGGCCTCGAAAGCGGCGGCACGTGGAATGACCGCACCCGCCTCGCCAACCGGATCGACACAACCGAAGATGATGTCGTCAACAGCGGCGGTGTTCAGTCCGTTGCGGTCGCGGATGGCCTCGAGCACCTTGGCGCCGAGCCGCACCGCCGGCACTTCGTGCAGCGAGCCATCCTTCTTGCCCCTGCCGCGCGGCGTGCGCACGGCATCATAGACATAAGCTTCGGCCATTTTCCTGCTCCTTGGGTTTGCTGAAATTCGCTCAGAGCGAGCGCCCGATCAGCAATTTCATGATTTCGTTGGTGCCGCCGTAGATGCGCTGGACGCGGGCGTCGCGAAACATGCGCGCAATCGGATATTCATTCATGTAGCCATAGCCGCCATGCAATTGAAGGCATTCGTCGACGACTTTTCCCTGCAGGTCTGACAGCCAGTATTTGGCCATAGACGCCGTCACCGGGTCGAGGCCACCGTTAATGTGGCGGGCAACGCAGTCATTATAGAAGACGCGGCCGATGGTCGCCTCGGTCTTCAATTCGGCAAGCTTGAACTGGGTGTTCTGGAATTCGATGATGGCCTTGCCGAAGGCCTTGCGCTCCTTGACGTAGTCGATGGTAAGCGCCAGAGCCCGCTCGACCATGGCGATAGCAGTGGTGCCGATCTGCAGCCGCTCCTGCGGCAATTGTTGCATCAACTGGACGAAGCCCTGGCCTTCGTCGTTGCCGAGCAGGTTCGAGGTCGGCACACGCACGTCGTTGAAGAACAGTTCCGACGTGTCGTTGGCTTTGAGGCCGATCTTGTCGAGGTTGCGGCCGCGCTGGAAACCCTCCACCTCGTCGGTCTCGACGACGATCAGCGAGATGCCCTTGGCGCCCTTCTCAGGATCGGTCTTGGTAACGACGATGATGAAATTGGCGAGCTGGCCGTTGGTGATAAAGGTCTTCGAGCCGTTGAGCTTGTACCGGTTGCCGTCCTTTTCGGCGCGCGTCCTGACGCCTTGAAGGTCGGAGCCCGCACCCGGCTCGGTCATGGCGATGGCGCCGATCAGCTCGCCGGTCGCCAGCCTCGGCAGCCACTTCTTCTTCTGCTCCTCCGAGCCGTAATGGAGGATGTAGGGGGCGACGATCGAATTGTGCAGGCCAATGCCGAACCCGTCGACGCCGACATGGCCGATCGCCTCGATGATGGCGCTCTCATGCGCGAAGGTGCCGCCCGATCCGCCATATTCCTCCGGCATAGAAGCGCAGAGCAGGCCGGCAGCACCCGCCTTCAGCCAGCTCTCGCGGTCGACCATCTCGTTCTTCTCGAACTCGTCGTAACGCGGCGCGATCTCTTCCGACATGAAGCGGTGCGCCATGTCGTAAAGCATGCCGACTTCGTCCGCCGCCCAGGCGGGCTTCGGAAGGCCAAGGATTTCGGCGGGGTTGGTCATGTCTTCTCCCTCGCGCCGACGTTCCCCTCCCCCTCGAGGGGAGGGTGGCCGCGAAGCGGCCAGGTGGGGTCGCCGATGACGTGCTCGACCTTATCTTTTACAACCTGCGCCATGTCCCACGGCATTGCGATCGTTTTCCTCCCAAGGCATGCACCAGAATGGAGGTCGGCGCACTGCACGCAGGACCCCTCCCGGCCCTTCGGGCCACCCTCCCCTCAAGGAGGAGGGGAACGCCGAACCTAGAACGCTTCCGCGGGCAGTGCCATCAATGTATCGGCACCGCTGGAGATGCGGGCAAGATGCGCCGACGTCTCCGGCATGATCCGCTCTATGAAGAAGCGCGCCGTCACCAGCTTGTTGTCGTAGAAAGACGAAGCGCCGTCGGCGCCATCAGCCACTTTCGCTGCGGCCACCTTGGCCATCCGGGCCCACATATAGCCCAGCGCCACCAGGCCGAAGAGATGCATGTAGTCGGTCGAGGCGGCACCGGCATTGTCGGGCTTGGCCATGCCGTTCTGCACCAGCCACATCGTCGCCGCCTGCAGATCGTTGAGGCCCCTCTTCAGCGCCTTGGTGAAGGGCGCCATCTTCTCGTCGGTGCGGTTCTCCTCGCAGAACTCGCCGACTTCCCTAAAGAAGGCCTGCACCGCGCGACCACCATTCAAGGCCAGCTTGCGGCCGACGAGGTCGAGCGCCTGGATGCCGTTGGCACCCTCATAGATCATGGCGATGCGCGCATCGCGGACGAACTGGCTCATGCCGTGCTCTTCTATGTAGCCGTGGCCGCCGAAGACCTGCTGCGCCATTACCGCATGATCGAACCCCTTGTCGGTGAGCACGCCCTTGACCACCGGCGTCATCAGGCCGGTATAGTCGTCTGCGACCTGGCGATCTTTGTCGTCACCGGAGCGGTGAGCGATGTCGGACTTGATCGCCGTCCACAGTGCCAGCGCGCGGCCGGCCTCGTTGAACGCCTTCATGGTCATCAGGCTGCGGCGGATGTCCGCATGGACGATGATCGGATCGGCCTTCCTGTCCGGCGCCTTCGGTCCTGACAGCGAGCGGCCCTGCAGACGATCCTTGGCGTAGGAAACCGCATTCTGATAGGCGACCTCCGATAGCGAGAGCCCCTGCAAGCCGACGCCAAGCCGCGCCTCATTCATCATGGTGAACATTGCTTTCAGCCCGCCATTGGCCTCGCCGAGCAGCGTGCCTTCAGCGTCGTCGTAATTCATCACGCAGGTCGAGTTGCCATGGATACCCATCTTCTCCTCGACCGAGCCACAGGAGACGGTGTTCTTCTCGCCCGGATTGCCTGAGGCATCGAGCTTGAGCTTCGGCACTATGAACAGCGAGATGCCCTTCACGCCATCCGGCGCGCCCTCGATACGGGCCAGCACGAGGTGGACGATATTGTCCGACATGTCATGCTCGCCGGCCGAGATGAAGATCTTCTGGCCGGAGATCCTGTAGGTGCCGTCGCCATTTGGGACGGCCTTGGTGCGCAGCAGGCCAAGATCGGTTCCGCAGTGCGGCTCGGTCAGGTTCATGGTGCCGGTCCAGGCGCCCTCGACCAGCTTCGGCAACCATGTTGCCTTCTGCTCTTTGGTGCCATGGGTGATGATCGCAGCGATCGCGCCTTGCGTCAGGCCGGCATACATCATCAGCGACATATTGGCCGACACCATATATTCGGCGACCGCGGTGTGCACCGCGTAGGGCAAGCCTTGCCCGCCAAACTCGACAGGTGCGGCGAGCCCCATCCAGCCGCCTTCGCGATACTGGTCGAAAGCTTCCTTGAAGCCTTTCGGCGTCGTTACCGAACCGTCGTCATGGCGCACGCAGCCTTCCACATCGCCGACACGGTTCAGCGGTTGCATAACGTTTTCGGCGAGCTTCGCGCCCTCGGCAAGGATGGCCTCGAGCACATCCGGCGTCGCGTCGGAAAATCCGGGAAGATTGGAATAGCGCTGATATCCCAGCACTTCGTTCAGCACGAACAGCGTGTCCCGGACCGGCGCTCTGTAGATCGGCATGCGTTCCTCCACCATGCGGTCTTGGCCCCGAAATCAGCCCCAGCATATGAGGATGGCAGACGGACCAACGTTACGGCCGAGATAACAAATATTGACGTTTGCGTAAACGTCAATTCTGCGGTGCGGCAAATTTTCTCCCGCGCGCCAAGGCGGCAAACGGCGAAGGACGGTAAACGACGAAGAACCGCGCAGCGAAAGCCACGCGGTTCTCATTCGCCGGAAATCTAAAGCTTAGTTTAGCTCGCCACGCTGGCCTGCGGCGTCGAGCGCTCGACCAGCATTTGCCGGACGGTCGTCATCGAAGCACTCAGTTCGCTGATGGCATCGTCGATCAGCGCCCGCTGCTTCTGCAGACGGGCAAGCTGCTTCTCCGACTTGTCGAGCGCCAGCCGCAACTGCTTGGTGTTGGAGCCGTTCGGATCATAGAGGTCCATCATCTGCTTGACGTCACGCAGCGAGAACCCGACCTTGCGGCCAAGCAGGATCAGCTTCAGCCGGGCCCTGTCGCGGCGTGTATAGAGACGGGTCGATCCGTCGCGCTGCGGGTTGAGCAGACCCTTGTCCTCATAAAAACGCAGCGTACGCAGCGTCACTCCGTATTTCTTGGCCATTTCGCCGATGCGGACAAGCTCTTCACCGGCTTCGCTCGACATATCGTTGGTGTTGGCCGCGGCCTGGCCGGGCGAAATAAGTTTCATGGTCACTGGCTTTCCCCGTCTGGTGGCGTCGCGGTCGCGGACCTTGCGTCGCCTGAGTGAAAGCGGGGGCGTGCTTCCACTCGTGGTTTCAACAAACAAATCGCAAACGGCGTAATCCGCTCATTTACGTTTACGTCAATTCTATATCGATAGCCGCCTCACCACGCAAGAGCGTTCTAGTCTTGCAACTTTATGCCGCAGCACCAGCGGATAGCCCAAAAATCGCGGTCGACTTCGGAAAGAACCCTGCGGCAGATCAAAATTCTACAGCGTCCTTTCTGCGTCCAAAGGGACACGCGACGCCGTCGGCAGTCAGGTGACAAAGTTGCAACTTCTTAAGCTTGGTTAACGCGTTGTTTACCACGTTGGGGCGAAATGTGCGCATGTCGGTTGCCCGTGTCTATCCTGTATTGAATTTTTCACGGTTTTTCGGAGCGCGGATGAGACCCGGGAAGCTCGTCTTCCACTGCAACAAGCCAAGCAGTCGCCTTCGTCCCGGCTGGACTTTGGGAACCTGGTGAAAGCCAGCAATTCTGAAACGGGCGCATTGATGAACAGCAAGCGGTCCTACCTCGATACACTCAACGCCGGCAGGCAACGCCGGCCGCACACGACGCTTGAAGAGCTCAACCGCTCCCTGGAAACGCTGGAGCAGCGACTGGAGCGGACGCGCGAGGAAACGGCAAGCCACCCCGATCCGCGCCGACCAGCGGCAGAACCGCGCTATCCCAGCGCCCAGCCCTATGGCCAGCAGCGCCGGTATGAGGATCCACGCGCGCAGCGGCCGAAAGGCCCAGCAGCGGCTTTCGACCAGAATTACCAGGTGATCGCCCGCGATATAGACCGGGTGCGCGGCCAGGAGGACGGCGTCGCCCTAGCCGGCAAGATCGCCGGGGAATTGCGCGGCCTGCGCGAAGAGTTGCGCCAGCAGATGACCTCCGGCCTGCAACGCGAGTTCGAGGTACTGCGCAAGAATATTGAGCGAGCCTTCCAGTCAAATGGCGGCGGCAAAGGCAGCGCCGAACTCAACGTCGAATTCGAGCGGCTTTCCGGCGCCATCCAGACGCTGGCCGAAAAAAGCGACGACAGAAGCGTCAATATGCTGCGGCTCGAGCTTGAGCAGGTCAAGGCCGCGCTCGATACGCTGGCGCGCGAGGAGAGCGTGCAGGCGGTCGGACGCCGCTGGGACGATTTCGACCGCCGCTGGAACGCCTTCGAGGACCGCGTCGAGGCCGATCAGCGCAAGCGTTCCGATGCACCCGGCCTGTCGGCGCTGACGGAGCGGCTCGAACAGATCAGCAATGCCGTCAGCAATCTGCCGGAGTCGCTGTCGCTGCGCTCGCTGGAGGAAAAGGTCCGCACGCTTGCCGGAGCGGTCGACCATTTCGCCCGCCAGCAGGACAATCGCGGCGGCGACACATTCAGCCAGATCGACGAGCGGCTCGACGAGATTTCCCGCGCGATCGTCGCCTCGACGGTTGCCGCGCAAGCCAATTCGTTCGACCCCGAGCCCTTCGAACGCATCGAGAAGCGGATCGATTCACTGGCCCAGCAAATCGAAGAAGTGTCGCAGGATCGTCCGGGTCGGGAGGTCATCGACCGTCTCAACACATTGTCGAGCCGCGTGGATGAGCTGGCCGGCCGAGCCAATCTGCCGGAACAGGCGATGGAGCGCCTTGCCAGGCAAGTCGCGCTCATTGCCGACAAGATCGACCACGCACCTGCCATGCCCGACGCGGACTACATCTTCCAGGGGCTCGAGCAGCGCTTCGACGTGCTGTCCAGCATGATGGAACGTCGCCAGGGCGACGCCATCGAACAAGGCAACATGCTGTTTCGCGACCTTGAGCGCCGGTTGGACGAGGTCGCCGACAGGCTGGACCAGCGCATGCCGCAGGTCGACAGCGCCGGCATCATGGATGCCATCGATGCCCGCTTCACCGCGCTGGCCAAGCGGATGGAGACGCGCGTTCCGGATCCTGCCAACGAGGCGGCGATCCGTGGCCTGGAGACCCGGCTCGAAGACATCTCAAGCCGGCTGGATTCGTCCGCGGCACAGGTCGCCAGCATCGACCCGGCGTTGATCCGCAGCCTTGAAGCGCAGGTCGCCGGCCTGACGGCGCATCTTTCCAGGCCCGGCACGCCGCTGCCGGAATTCGACGACATCAGCCCGCGTCTCAACGAAATCGAGAAGTCGCTGGCCGGAACCCGCGATTCCATCCTCGGCGCGGCACGCGAGGCGGCTGAGAGCGCCGTCCGCTCGCTGGCCGGATCAAGCGCGAACACGGCGGCCGTTACCGGCCTCGCCCAGGACCTGAAGACGCTCGAGGCACTGACGCGCCGTTCGGATGAGCGCAATTCGAGGACGTTCGAGGCTATCCACGATACGCTGCTCAAGATCGTTGACAGGCTTGGTTCACTGGAGACCGGCGAACCGGCAAGCGCGGAATTGAGCAAGCGCTTCGGCCGGGCATCCAAGATCTCGGTGCAGGACGCACCGTCGATGGACCTCGACCAGCCGCTGCCGTTGACGGGCAGCATGGCCGATCTCGACGGCCGCGCCGCGGCGCTCGCGCGCGACGAGCCAGGTCCGCGTACGCCGGCTGAGGCCGCCGCAGCAGCAGCCCTGGCGGCTCTCGGTTCAGACACGACGCGTGAAAAAACCGAGCAAGGCGGCGGCAGGAAATCGATGTTAGGCGGGCTGGCGCGCGCCTTGAAGGGCAAGAAGGAGGCCGAGATGCCGCCGCTTGCAGGCTCGGCGCCGAGCGCCGAGATACCGAGCGTCGATCTCGACGAGCCCCTCGACCCCAAGCTCGCCAACCGGCCACTGGAACCGGGCTCCGGCGCACCCGACCTCAGCGCCATCATGAAGCGCGTGCGCGACGAGCGCGGGCAGCCGGCCCGGGAAGGCGGCGCCGAGGCGGCGAAATCGGACTTCATCGCGGCAGCCAGACGGGCTGCGCAAGCGGCGGCCGCCGAGGCGGACGCCCTCAAGCGCCAGTCGACGATGAAAGGCCCGGTCAAGGCACTCAGGATCGGCGACCTGCTCAAGGCGCGGCGCAAGCCGATCCTGATGGGGGCAATCGCCATCATGCTGGCGCTTGCCGGCCTGCAACTGGGCAAAGCCTTTTTCTCCGACCCGGTCGAAGTCGCCAACGATGAGGCGGTACCCGCCGTGGCCGTACAGCCGGCGGAAACCGCATTGGCCAGCGTTGCCAGCCAGCCGAAGGCGGACGCGCAGACGACAACACAGGAGAGCGCGCCCTCGCCCACCGTCAGGCAGGCAGAGCCATCCGCATCAATGACCAAGGACGACACGGCGGCGCAAACCGGCCCCGCCACACCGGCAACCGAGGCATCGACGGCGCCCTCGGCTTCCGCGGTGTCCGCTGATCTGGCGGCGCCAGACACCACGGCCGCAGTGCCCGCGCCGGCAGCGACGACGGTCAGCGACGCCGAGCCAATGGCTGCCGCGCCTGCTACCACCACCGCTGCTGCGCAGGACACGACCGGCACGGTGCCGCTAGCGGATGCTGTCGCGGCAGGCGTTGCCAAGATCGACGTTCCGGCCGATGCCGGTCCGGCCGCCCTGCGCGATGCAGCGGCCGGCGGCGACGCCAAGGCGCTGTTCGAGATCGGCTCGCGCTACGCCGAGTCGCGCGGCGTCAAGGAAGACATGGCGGCGGCGGCCAAATGGTATGAGAAAGCTGCCGAACTCGGTTTCGCACCTGCAGAATACCGCATCGGCAATTTCTACGAGAAGGGCATCGGCGTCGCACGCGACATCAAGAAAGCGAAGACCTGGTACCAGCTTGCCGCAGAGCAGGGCAATGCCAGCGCCATGCACAATCTGGCCGTGCTGTTTGCGATGGCGGCGGATGGGGTGACCAACAATGAAGCGGCCGCGCGCTGGTTCCAGGCGGCGGCGGATCTCGGTGTCAAGGACAGCCAGTTCAATCTCGGCATTCTCGCGGCAAAGGGCGTCGGCATGAAGCAGAACCTCGAGGAGAGCTACAAATGGTTCGCGCTCGTCGCCAAGACCGGCGACAAGGATGCGGCGGCCAAGCGCGACGAGATCGCCAAGGCACTGAGGCCCGAGCAGCTGGAGCGTGCGCGGGCCGCGGCTGAACTGTGGAAGGCCAAGCCGCTCGATCCAGCTGCCAATTCGGCCGACATTCCTGAATCGTGGCAGGACGGCACACCACAGACAACCGCCGGCATCGATATGAAGAAAGCGGTCCAGAACATCCAGCGCATTCTCAACAAGAACGGCTACGAGGCCGGCAATCCCGACGGCATGATGGGCCAGAAAACCAAGAACGCGATCATGGCCTTCCAGGCCGACAACGATATGAAGGCAACCGGCGCGATCGACGAAAAGCTGGTCAAGGCGCTGCTCGCGCGTAAATAACGGCAGATGCGTCGTTTCCGCGACGCCCTTGCCACAGATTTGCCTGTTAACTGATTGAGTTGTTTTTTGTTTCGGCGGCGCGGCGAAGTTTGACTTGACCGCCCGGCCGGCGCAAGAACGAAATAGTCTTTTGGCGCAAGATGCCCGCAACGGTTGCATTCGCCAGGAGGCAAACTGATCGAGACTGACGGGTGGGCATCTATCTCCCGATCGCGGAAATTTCCGTCAACATCTTCGTACTGCTGGCCATGGGTGCGGCGGTAGGTTTCCTGTCGGGCATGTTCGGCGTGGGCGGCGGCTTTCTCATTACGCCGCTGCTGATCTTCTACAACATACCGCCGGCAATCGCGGTCGCCACCGGCGCCAACCAGGTCATCGCTTCCTCCTTCTCCGGCGCCCTGTCGCACATGAAGCGCGGCACGCTCGACTTCAAGCTCGGCGGCGTGCTTTTAGCCGGCGGCATCGTCGGCTCGACCGGTGGTATCTATGTCTTTGCGCTCCTGCGCCGGCTCGGCCAGCTCGACCTGTTCATCTCGCTGCTCTACGTCGTGCTGCTCGGCACCGTCGGCGGACTGATGCTGGTCGAGAGTGTCAATGCACTGCGCGCCACTCGCAGCGGCGCCGCACCGGTATTGAAGAAATCCGGCCAGCACAACTGGATCCATCGTTTGCCGCTAAAGATGCGGTTCAGGGCCTCGAAGCTCTTCGTCAGCGTCATTCCGGTGCTTGGGCTAGGCGCGGCGATCGGCTTCCTGTCCTCGATCATGGGCGTCGGCGGCGGCTTCATCATGGTGCCGGCCCTGATCTACCTTTTGAAAGTGCCGACCAACGTCGTCATCGGCACCTCGCTGTTTCAGATCATCTTCACCTCGGCCTACACCACGCTGGTCCACGCCACCACCAATCAGACGGTCGACGTCATGCTCGCCTTCCTGTTGATGGCAGGCGGCGTCGCCGGCGCGCAATATGGCGCCAAGGCTGGTCAGAGGCTGCGGGGCGAGCAACTCAGGGCGCTGCTGGCGCTGCTGGTGCTGGCGGTAGCCATCCGGCTTGCCATCGATCTTTTCGTCACGCCGCCCAATCTCTATTCGCTGTCCGGCGTGGGCCTGAGCTGATGGCTGGCTTGAGGACGCTCGCGGCCGCCGCCTTGCTGTCGCTGCTGGCCATTGCGCCACCGGCGAAGGCGCAGACGCCATTAACCGAAAACATCCAGATCGGCCTTTCCACCGACAATGTCTCGATTACCGCCGGCTTTTCCGGCGCCGACCTGACCATCTTCGGCTCGCTGGAAAATGCGGATCCGCTTGTCGCGCGGCAAGGGCGCTACGACGTGATCGTCGTGCTGGAAGGCCCGGCCCGACCGGTCGTCGTGCGCCGCAAGGACCGGGTGCTCGGCGTCTGGGTCAATCTGGAGTCGGAGACCTTCAAAAACGTACCCGTCTCCTATTCGGTGGCGACGACGCGGCCGCTGCAGGACGTCACCGATCCGAACAGCTACAAGCAGCTGTCGCTTGGCGCCTCCAATCTCTATTTGCAGCCGGCCGACGCCGAGGACAGTCCGGCGACGATCGAGGAGTTCACCGCCGCGCTGCGCGAACGCAAGGCGGCGACAGGCCTCTACAGCGAGAATGTCGGCGGCGTGCAGTTCCTGTCGCAGAACCTGTTCCGCGCCACCGTCAGGCTCGCCCCAAACGTTCCGGTCGGCACCCACAAGGCCCGCGCCTTCCTGTTCAAGAGCGGCCTGTTCATCAAGGAAAGCTCCGCCCAGCTCGAAATCCGCAAGTCCGGTTTCGAACAGTCGATCTTCCGTGTCGCGCACGACTATTCCTTCCTCTACGGTGTCTTTGCCGTTTCGCTGGCCATGCTGACCGGCTGGCTCGGAAGACTGGTCTTCAGGAAAGACTGAACTCGTAAAAGTGGTTTCCCTTTCCGAGGGTATGGGTTAGACCGCGACCCCCGGCCCGACCGGACACGAGCTGCTGCTCCCCAAATCAGAAATACAGGAACGCACGATGCGACCAGCATTTGCCGGGATCGACTTCGGCACTTCAAATTCCACCGTGAGCGTGGTCAGGAACGGGCAGCCGCGGCTGGTGGCGTTGGAAGACGGCCAGGTCACGCTGCCCAGTGCGGTGTTTTTCAATTTCGAGGACAACCGCACCTATTTCGGGCGACGCGCCATCGCCAACTATACGGACAGTATCGAAGGCCGCCTGATGCGCTCGCTGAAGAGCGTGCTCGGCAGCTCGCTCGCTCACGAAAAGACGCGCGTCAAGGCGCGCTCGATCGGCTTCATGGAAATTGTCGGCCTATTTGTCGGCCACTTGAAAAAGAAGCTCGAAGAAAACGCCTTCGACACCGTCGAAAGCGTCGTGCTCGGACGGCCGGTGCAGTTCGTCGACGACGACGCCGGGGCCGACGCCGAGGCCGAGCACGAACTCGAAAACGCCGCTCGCGCCCAAGGCTTCAAGCACATCGCCTTCCAATTCGAGCCGATCGCAGCGGCACTCGATTACGAACAGAAGGTGACGCGCGAGGAACTGGCGCTGATCGTGGACATGGGCGGCGGCACGTCCGATTTCTCGATCGTGCGGGTCTCGCCCGAGCGCGCCCGCTCGCTCGACCGCAAAGACGACATCCTGGCCAGCCGCGGCATCCACATCGGCGGCACCGACTTCGACCGGCTGCTGAGCATCGCCCATGTGATGCCGCAGCTCGGCTATTTGACGCCAACCAAGGACGGCAAGCGCAATCTGCCGGCGAGCTACTTCATCGACCTGGCGACATGGCAGCGCATCAACCTGGTCTACACCGCAAGGGCGATGACGCATCTGCGCCAGATCCGCTACGAGGCGGAGCGCGCAGACCTGGTCGAGCGCTTCATCCACATCGTCGAGCATCGTTACGGCCACGCGCTGGCGGCGCTGGTCGAAAGGGCCAAGATCGAGCTGACGGACCGATCGTCGGCCAATATCGAGGTCGCGCTACCGGAGGTGAGATTCATGGCAGAGATCACGCGCGAAGGTCTCGAAGCCACTATCGCTCGGGATATTGAGCGCGTTGCAGCTACCGTCGAGCAGACCGTCCGCGACGCGCAGGTGAAGTCCTCCGACATCACGGCGGTGTTCCTGACCGGCGGATCGACCGCGATCCCGCTGGCCAGGCAGCAGATCCTGGCTCTGGTGCCGCAGGCGTCGGTAATCGAAGGCGACGTGTTCGGCTCGGTCGGGCTTGGGCTGGCGCTCGACGCGCAGCGGAAGTTCGGCTGATCGGCTTAAAGCGGCGTGGCTCTCTCAGCTTTGCCGCCGAGATGCGCCTTGAGCGCTATCTGGGCCAGGCTTGGCTGCCGGTCGCGATGCGTGATCATGGCAAATTCGCGTTTCGGCAGATCGATCGGCACGGAACGCAGGCTGCCTTCGGCGACCGCGCGCGCGACGACGAGTTCCGAAATGATGCTGGCGCCGGCGCCGGCCTCGACCGCCTGGCGAATAGCCTCATTGCTCGGCAATACCAGGAATATCTGCAGGTCCGCGAACGAAATCCCGTCGCGTCGGGCAAGGTCCTCCAGCGCCTCGCGCGTGCCCGACCCGCCTTCGCGAATGATCCAGCGAAGCCCGCCAAGGTCGGGATGTCGAGGCGAAACTTCCGCGATCTCAGGGTGCGAGCGCGCCACGACCAGCATCATGCGATCGATATCGACCTTGGCACGCCGCAAAATGTCGGATTCGGTGCGCCCCTCGACCAGGCCAAAATCGGCTGCGCCATCAAGTACATTGGTCTCGACCTGCCTGGTGTTGCCAATGTTCACGCTCAGCCTGACGGCAGGATAGGCTTCGTGGAAAGAGGCAAGCCGGCGCGGCAGCCAATAGCTGGCGATGGTCTGGCTGGCAGCGATCGAGAGACTGCCTGATATCGTCTGCGAGACATGCTCCAGCACATTGTGGGCGGCCGCAGCCCGCTCGAGGACCGCCTTGGCCTCGGGCAAGAATCGGCGTCCGGTCTCGGCGAGCTCGATATTGCGGCCCACTCGGTTGAACAACTGGACGCCGTGCTGCTGTTCGAGCGAGCGGATCGCGGCGGACGCGGCCGACTGTGAAATGCCTAACAAGTCGGCCGCTTTGGTCATGTGCGCCCGTTCGGCGACGGCGACGAAGATCCGCAATTGGTCCAGAGTCATGCCGGCATTAAGAAGCACATCCGATTGGAATTACAAGAGCAAGTTGTTAGACAGATTGATTGCTTTGTTCTAAATTTTGGCTCGAAATTGGAAAAAAGTCGCGCCAGAACAGTCGAGGGTAGAAATTTGGTGAGGCTGTTCAAATCCGTGTTCACGCACTGGTCCCGCAGCCTGCGGTGGCGGCTCGTCGGTGAACGCTATCGTCCGGAACAGCATTATATGCGCGGCCCAGGTCCGAAGACGAGAGCCAAGGCCGCCGAACGCAAAAACATCGCCGGATCATGACCAACAGACCGCTGCGCGGCGCCAACTCAGCACCATCCCAACGGCCGCTTGCCGATACGCGCGCGCCCGCTGAAGGCGACGGCGTCGATACTTCGCCTGATGTCTCCGACAGCATCGCCAAGACCACCTGCTATATGTGCGCCTGCCGCTGCGGCATCGACGTCCATATCAAGGACGGCAAGGTCCGCTACATCAACGGCAACAAGGATCACCCGGTCAACCGCGGTGTGCTGTGCGGCAAGGGCAGCGCCGGCATCATGCAGCATTACAGCCCGGCCCGGCTGAAGAAGCCGTTACTGCGCACCGGTCCGCGCGGCTCGGGTGAGTTCCGCGAAATCGAGTGGGAGGAAGCCTTGTCGATCGCGACAGAACGGCTTTCGAACATCCGTCGAACCGATCCGAAGAAACTCGCCTTCTTCACCGGGCGCGACCAGTCGCAATCGCTGACCGGCTGGTGGGCGAGCCAGTTCGGCACGCCGAACTTTGCCGCCCATGGCGGCTTCTGCTCGGTCAATATGGCGGCCGGCGGTCTCTACACGATTGGCGGCTCGTTCTGGGAGTTCGGCGAACCCGATTGGGACAACACCAAATATTTCATGCTGTTCGGGGTTGCCGAGGATCATGATTCCAATCCGATCAAGATCGGCCTCGGCAAGCTCAAGGCGCGCGGCGCCAAGGTGGTCTCGATCAACCCCTGCCGCACCGGCTACAACGCGATTGCCGACGACTGGGTCGGCATCCGGCCCGGCACCGACGGCCTGTTCGTATTCGCCCTCATCCATGAATTGCTGAAGGCTGGCCGCGTCGATCTCGAGTACCTCTTGCGCTACACCAACGCCCACATCCTGGTCGTTCAGGAGCCTGGAGCTGTCGATGACGGGCTGTTCATGCGCAATAGCGACGGCAATCCGCTGGCTTGGGACAGGGTGGCGGAGATGCCTGTCGATGCCAGCGATGCCGACGCGAAGCCCGCATTGACCGGCGGCTTTCTCGTCGACGGCCGCCGTTGCGTGCCGGTCTTCCAACTCGTCGCCGACCGCTATCTGGATGAGAGCTATTCACCGGACGCCGTCGCTGACCGGTGCGGCATCTCCGCCGACACCATCCGACGCATCGCCGCAGAACTCGCTCATGTCGCCTTCGAACAGCAAATCGAATTGCCGGTGGCCTGGACGGACTGGGCCGGCCGCCGGCACGAGACCATCAAGGGCCGGCCGGTGTCGATGCATGCGATGCGCGGCATCTCGGCCCATTCGAACGGTTTTCACTCTTGCCGCGCCATTCATCTGCTTCAGGTGCTTCTCGGCACGGTGGACGTGCCGGGCGGCTTCCGTTTCAAGCCTCCCTATCCGCGGTCCGCGCCGCCGGGCCCCAAACCAGCCGGCAAGAATGTGAAGCCAATGACGGCGCTCGAGGGCATGCCGCTCGGCTTCGTCTGCGGACCGGAGGACCTGCTGGTCGATGAAGGCGGCAAGCCCATTCGTATCGACAAGGCCTACTCCTGGGACGCGCCGCTTGCAGCACACGGCCTCATGCACACGGTCATCCGTAACGCCTGGGCCGGCGATCCCTACACGATCGACACACTATTCATGTACATGTCGAACATGGCCTGGAACTCGTCGATGAACACGGTCGAGACGATGGCGATGCTGACCGATGTGGATGCATCGGGTGAGTACAAGATCCCGTTCATCATCTATTCCGACGCTTATTATTCAGAGACCGTGCCTTTTGCCGATCTGGTGCTGCCGGATACGACCTATCTCGAGCGTCATGACTGTATCAGTCTGCTCGACCGGCCGATCAGCCACGCCGACGGGCCGGGCGACGCCATCCGCCATCCCGTGGTCGAGCCGGACCGCGACGTCAGGCCGTTCCAGTCGGTGCTGATCGAGCTCGGCGCGCGGCTCGGCCTACCCGGTTTCGTCGACGACGATGGCGCCGCCAAATATCGCGACTATGCCGACTACATCGTCAATCACGAGCGCACGCCAGGTGTCGGTCCGCTCGCCGGCTGGCGCGGAAAGGACGGGACCTCGGTCGGCAAGGGCGAGGTCAATCCCGACCAGTTGCAGCGCTACATCGATAATGGCGGCTTCTGGCACCAGGATTTCGCCGCCGATCAGCGCTACTACAAAATGGCCAACCGCTCGTATCTCGAATTCGCCGAGAGCATGGGCTTCATCCCGAAGGCCGAGCCGATCGTGTTCCAGCTCTATTCCGAGCCGATGCAGCGCTTTCGCCTCGCGGCGCGCGGCCATGGCGGGGTGCTGCCGCCGAAGGCAGAGCGCAGCCGCATCGAGACCTATATGGATCCGCTGCCGTTCTGGTACGCGCCCTTCGAAGAGGCTGCGGTCGATAGCCAAGCCTATCCGCTGCACGCGCTGACGCAGCGGCCGATGCACATGTACCATTCCTGGGGCGGGCAGAACGCCTGGTTGAGACAGATCACCAGCCAGAATCGGCTGTTCGTGCACCAGCGGACCGCCGCCGGCCTCAGGCTTGTCGATGACGACTGGGTGTGGATCGAGAGCATCAACGGCAAAGTCAAGGGGCAGATCAGGCTGATCGACGGCGTCAACGCCGATACGGTGTGGACCTGGAACGCCATCGGCAAACGGCGCGGCAGCTGGGGGCTCAAGGATGACGCGGCCGAATCCAATCGCGGCTTCCTGCTCAACCACATCATCGGCGACCAGACCTCCGCCGATACCAGCGGCAAACGCTATTCGAATTCCGATCCGGTGACCGGCCAAGCGGCGTGGTTCGACCTGCGCGTGCGCATCGTCAAATGCGCGCCCGAAGAAGCTGGCTTCACCGAACCGCAGTTCGAGCGGTTCCGGCAGCCGCCGGGCTTCGAGCCCTCGCCCGACAAACTCAGTTTCGGCGCCGAATTTCGCCGGGAAAGAGAAGCTGCCGAATGACCTGCCTTCCCGCCCATACCGACAAGAAGCTCGGCCTTGTCATCGATCTCGACACCTGCGTCGGCTGCCAGGCCTGCGTTACCGCCTGCAAGGAATGGAACACCGGCGGCCATATGGCGCCGCTAACCGACATCGACCCCTATGGCGGCAATGCCGACGGCGTCTGGTTCAACCGCGTGCACAGTTATGAGCACATGACGGAGATGGGCGGACGCACGGTGAACTTCCCGCGCTCCTGCCTGCACTGCGAGACACCGGCGTGCGTCACGGTCTGCCCGACCGGCGCCTCCTACAAACGGGCGTCGGACGGCATCGTGCTGGTCGACGAGGACAAGTGCATCGGCTGTAAATTGTGCAGCTGGGCCTGTCCCTACGGAGCGCGCGAATTCGACACCGATGTTGGCGTGATGAAGAAATGCACGTTGTGCGTCGACCGCATCTACAACGACAATCTGGCGGAAGAAGATCGTGTGCCGGCCTGCGTCGCCGCCTGTCCGACCAGCGCGCGGCATTTCGGCGATCTGGGCGATCCGGAATCGGCTATCTCACAATTGGTGGCCGAGCGCGGTGGCGTCGACCTGATGCCGGAGATGGGCTACAAGCCGACCAACAAATATCTGCCGCCACGTGCCCACACCTCTCGCGCCGCATTGGTGCCCGCCCCGGCCTTAGAAGCGGTGCGTGCAGAAGGCGGCTTCCTCGGCTGGATAGACCGCATGCTTTCGAACTGACCTGCGTCTCATGCATCCAGCATTCTCGGTCGTCTTTTTCACCACCGCCACGGGCGCCGGCTACGGACTGCTCGCGCTGCTTGGCGTGCTAGCCGGACAGGGCTTTATCCCGCCCGATTTCTGGCTCGGCCTCATCGGCATGGGACTGGCGCTTGGCCTGATCTCGGCCGGCCTGCTGTCGTCGGCCGGCCATCTCGGCCGGCCCGAACGCGCCTGGCGTGCCTTCTCGCAATGGCGAAGCTCATGGCTGTCGCGCGAAGGCGTGGCGTCCGTCGTCACCTTCGTGCCGGCGGGACTGTTCGGCATCGGCTGGGTGGTCCTCGGCCGTACGAGCGGCTGGGTGGCTGTCGCCGGGCTGCTCGCTGCCATCGGCGCGGCCGCCACCGTCTGCACCACCGGCATGATCTACGCGTCGTTGAAGCCTATCGCCCAATGGCACAGCCGCTTCACCCTGCCCGGCTATCTGATCTTTTCGGCGATGACCGGCAGCGTACTGCTCAACGCCCTGCTGCAGGGATTTGCCGCAGGCTCGAGTGCGCTTCTGGTGGCTGCCCTGTTGCTGACTGCGCTCGGCTGGGGTTTGAAGCTGGCGACCTGGCGATACAATGACAGGCTGGAGATCCCGACCAATGCCAACACCGCAACCGGGCTCGCCGGCGGCACGGTGCGGTCGATCGAGTGGCCGCATACGGAAGAAAACTATCTGCTCAAGGAAATGGGTTTTCGGATCGCGCGCAAGCACAGCACTAAACTCCGCCAGATCACGCAGGTGCTGGCCTTTGCTTTGCCCGCGTTGCTGCTGGTCGCGGCGTTCGCCTTGCCGTGGCCCTATGCGGCAGCACTGTCGATACTCGCCGCAATCGCCCAACTCGCCGGAATGCTGGTCGAGCGCTGGCTGTTCTTCGCCGAGGCCAAGCACACCGTCACTTTGTACTACGGCAGGTAGGTTTAGCCCGGCCTGAGCATCGCGTGCGAAATCGCGAAGATGCGTTCGGCGCCAAGCATGTAGGCCATCAGCGTTTCGCGCTTGAACAGTCCCAGATAGGCGCGATCGAGCACGTTGAGCGAGCCGGTATAGGCGCCGAAAGCCGGCATGATCATGCGGCCGCCATCGCCGGCAAAGCAGCGCCGCCGCACGGAGCGGCCTTGCTGCACGATGCGGGCGCAAGGGTGCAGGTGGCCTGATATCTCGCCTTCCACTCTCACCGCCGAAGGCTCGTGCCGGAAGAGTAGTGAGCCTATGGCCAGCTCGCGCACGGTCTCGCCGGGCAGGTCGGCCGGTGCTTCAGGATCATGGTTCCCGGCGACCCAGAACCAGTCGCGCCCGACCATCAGCCCTTCCAGCCTTTCGCGAAAGCTCGCGTGCATACGCGCTGCGCCGCCGCCATCGTGAAAACTGTCGCCCAGGCTGATGACGATCGCGGGCTGATAATCGGCGATCACCGCCTGCAGCCGCAGCAGCGTCGCGCCGGTGTCGTAAGGTGGTACCAGCGTGCCGCGCCTGGCCAGTGATGAGCCTTTTTCCAGATGCAGGTCGGATACCGCCAGAAGCCGGAATTCGGGAAAATAGAGCACGCCGCGACAGTCGCAGATCGCGCGTTCGCCGGCGATACGGACAGCGCCCGCATCCGCCAGAGGCGCAGCCATGGCGAGCGCGACAGTCATTTCGTCCCCATGGCCTCCTCGACCAGCGTGGCTGCATCCATCAGCAGCGTGTCATCGGCCTCGCCGTGCACCGGCATTTTGCCGATCTCGAGCATGATCGGCACGGCGAGCGGCGATATCTGCTCGAGGTTCTTATGCATGATTCGACCTTGGACGCGCGAGAGCATCTCGGCAAGTCTGCTGACATCCAAGAGACCGGTCGCGGCATCGGCCCGCGTCGCCTGCAAAAGGATATGGTCGGGCTCGTGGCTGCGCAGCACGTCGTAGATGAGATCCGTCGACACGGTTACCTGGCGGCCGCTCTTCTCCTGCCCCGGGTGGCGTTTCTCGATCAACCCCGAGATCAGCGCGCAATTGCGAAAGGTGCGCTTCAAGAGCCAACTGCCGGCGAGCCAGGCTTCGAGGTCGTCGCCCAGCATGTCCTGATCGAATAGCTGAGCCAGCGACGGTTTCTTCGCCCTGAACATATGGCCCATATCGGCCAGCGACCATATGGCAAGCGCATAGTCGGTGGCGACGAAGCCGAGCGGCTTGGCTCCCGCCCTGTCGAGGCGGCGGGTGAGCAGCATGCCGAGCGTCTGGTGCGCCAGCCTGCCCTCGAATGGATAGGCCACCAGATAGTAGCGGTTGCCACGCGGAAAGGTCTCGATCAGCAGATCGTCGCGTTTCGGCAGTACCGACTTGTCGGCCTGGAAGCGCAGCCAGTCTGCGACCTGCTCCGGCAACTTCTTCCAGCGCTGCGGATCGTCCAGCATGGCGCGGACCTGTTCGGCCAGGTACGTCGAAAGCGGGAATTTGCCACCACCGTAATACGGCACCTTGGCGTCGCTGCCGGGCGCGTTCGAGACGAAGCACTCATTCTCGCGGATGCCTTCGAAACGCAGCACCTTGCCAGCGAACATGAAGGTATCGCCGTGCGTCAGCGTCTCGAGGAAGGCCTCCTCAATCTTGCCCAGAACCCGGCCGCCACGCGAAGCCGCGCCTCTGCTGCCAGCCTGCACGTAGCGGACGTTGAGCGCCGGCACTTCGATGATGGTGCCTACATTCAGCCGGTATTGCTGGGCGACGCGAGGATTTGAGACCCGCCACAGCGCATCCTTGTTGAGACGAATACGGGCGTAGCGTTCGTAGTTCTTCAGCGCATAGCCGCCAGTGGCGACGAAATCGACGACGCGATCGAATGTCGGCCGGTCGAGATCCGCATAGGGTGCTGCCGTCCGCACTTCCTCGAACAGCGCATCGGCATGGAACGGCGCACCGCAGGCACAGCCCAGCACGTGCTGCGCCAGCACATCGAGACCGCCATTGACCAGCGGCGGCGTATCCTGGGCACCGAGATAATTGGCGTCGAGCGCCGCCCTGCATTCCAGCACCTCGAAGCGGTTGGCCGGAATCAGGATCGCCTTGGACGGCTCGTCCATACGGTGGTTGGCGCGGCCGATGCGCTGCGCCAGCCGGCTGGCACCTTTCGGCGCGCCAACATGGACGACCAGGTCGACATCGCCCCAGTCGATGCCGAGGTCGAGCGTCGAGGTGGCGACGATGGCGCGCAGGGCGTTTTCGCCCATCGCTTTCTCCACGCGCCGACGCTGGGCGACATCGAGCGAGCCGTGATGCAGCGCGATCGGCAAGGTGTCCTCGTTGACCCGCCACAACTCCTGGAACAGCAACTCCGCCTGGCTGCGCGTATTGACGAACAGCAGGGTTGTCTTGTGACGCTTGATCTCGTTGTATATCTCCGGCGTTGCGTAGCGGGCCGAATGTCCCGCCCACGGCACGCGCTCCTCCGAATCGAGAATGGAGATCTCGGGCTTGGCGCCGCCAGTGACGATGATCAGTTCGGCCATCGGCCCCGGTGGATTCTGGCTGACCAGCCAGCGCCGCAATTCGTCGGGCTCGGCGACCGTCGCCGACAGGCCTATCGTCTGCAGGGCGGGCACAAACGAGCGCAGCCGGGCCAGCCCGAGCGACAGGAGATGCCCGCGCTTCGAGGTCACCAGCGAATGCAATTCGTCGAGCACGACATAGCGCAGGTCCTCGAAGAAGCGCCTGGCATCGGGCGCGGCAATCAGCAGCGCCAATTGCTCGGGCGTGGTCAGGAGAATGTCGGGCGGTGCCAGCTTCTGCCGCTGGCGCTTGTGTGCGGGCGTGTCACCGGTGCGCGTCTCGACGGTGACCGGCAGCCCGATTTCTTCGACGGGTTTGCCGAGATTGCGCTCGATGTCGACGGCCAGCGCCTTCAGCGGCGAGATGTAGAGTGTGTGGATGCCTCGGTGCGCCTGCCCCGGCCTTCTCCTCGGTCGGCCAGCCAGTTCGGTCAGCGATGGCAAGAACCCGGCCAGCGTCTTGCCGGCGCCGGTCGGCGCGATCAGCAATACCGACTGCCCGCCCTGTGCCTTGGCCAGCAAATCGATCTGGTGGGCGCGCGGCGACCAGCCCTTTTCCGCAAACCATTTGACGAATGGCTCGGGCAGGACGACGGCGGCATTCTGTTCGGCAAGGCGCGGCTGCTCTGTCACGCGCCAGAGGTAGCGCGGTGACGCGCAATCGCCAAGCAGAATCAGAACAAAAGGTGATCGATTCGCATTACGGCCGGCGAAACCCGGTCGGTCCGCCATAGAGATAGCCGATACGGGCGACCGCCTCCCTCAGTCCTTCACGCGACACCAGCATGGTGTGGCCGTTGGCGTGGATCATGGTCTCCGGGTCCGTCATGATCGCGACGTGGCCTTTCCAGAAGACCAGGTCGCCGCGCCGCAACCCGGCAAAATCCGGCCCGGGGTCGAGCGGTTCACCAATGGTCGCCGCCTGCATGTCGGTGTCGCGCAGCACTTGCCTGCCAGCCATGTGCATTGCAAGTTGCACGAGACCGGAACAATCGATGCCGAATCCGGAGACGCCGCCCCACAGATAGGGCGTGCCGAGAAACGCCTCGGCGACCGCAACATAGTCGGCGGCGGCCTCGGCGACCGGCCTGAGGTGACCCGAGATGACCGCTTGGCCGGACGGCAACAGCGCATAATGCGTGCCGCGCGTTTCGGCTGAGCCCGTCACCGCCACCAATGACCCCATCGAGAGCTGCCCGCTCACCGGGAACCGCAAATCCGGTCCCGGATAGAGGAAAGTGCGCGGCACCGAGATAACATGGGTAGGCGCATGCTCCCGATCGCCCAGCACGGTGTCCGCGACATAGCCGACATAGCCGTCGCGCTCGGCCTGTATCCAGGCCCAGCCTTCGGCGTCCTCGAAGACGAGGACGTCTTCGCCGAACAGAAGCTGGGTATCGACGCCGGCATCCGGGCGCGGAGCCCTGCGGACATCGGCCACGGAGGCTGATATGCGAGCCGGCCGGCCGGCGACGAAACGATCGGCGGAAACCTCGCCTTTCAGCCTGGCGTCGGCGAGATCGGAGCGGAAGGCATGGAGGCGGGCATCCCTGGCGATCAAATTGGCAACTCGTTCAAATGGGCAACTTGGTCAAATGGGCAACTCTTGGGCTCTGGCAATGATAACATCGCCAAAGCGCTCGACAAAGAGCGCGCCTTCGACTGTGCGCCTGACCAGCACGTTGCGCTTGTCGAGCTCGTCGCGGTGGCGCGACACCAGTTTCAGCGCGCCCATCGTATCGAGCGCACGGGTGATCACGGGCTTGGTGACGTTGAGGCGGGCGGCGAGCCCGCGCACCGTGTGCGGCGGCGGATCGAGATAGATGGTGAACAGGATCGCCGTCTGGCGCATGGTGAGATCGGGCGCGTCGTCACGCACCTCGGACAGCACCACCTGTTGCCATAGTCGCAAGGCCTGGCTTGGACGCATGATGATCGACATCCGTCCAGCATGACGGAAAATTGTTTCGGTTCCGTTTCAGTCAATACCTTCGTCGGCTATGCCCGAGAATCAGCCGTAGCGGTTCGAAATGACCTGCTCCAGCGCTCGGATGCCTTGCGCTTCGCCACCGGCAAGGCCGTGCGGGCGATCGGACGGGTTCCAGGCGAAGATGTCGACGTGTGCCCAGGCGGCGGTCTTTTCGACGAAGCGCTTCAGGAACAACGCCGCGGTGATCGAGCCAGCGAAACCGTCCGACGTGACGTTGTTGATGTCGGCCACCTTCGACGCCAGCTTGGCGTCATAGGGCTTCCACAACGGCATGCGCCATAGCGGATCCTCGACCGCAACGGAGGCGTCCGCCAGCTCGGATGCAAGCGCCTCGTCACCGGTATAGAACGGCGGCAGGTCGGGACCGAGCGCAACACGGGCAGCGCCTGTCAGCGTCGCCATATCGACCAGCATCTGCGGCTCGTCGTCATCGGCCAAGGCCAAGGCATCGGCGAGCACCAGCCGCCCCTCGGCGTCGGTGTTGCCGATTTCTACGGTGATGCCCTTGCGGCTGGCCAGCACGTCGCCGGGCCGGAAGGCATTGCCGGCAATCGAATTCTCGACTGCGGGGATGAGCACGCGCAGCCGGACCTTCAGCCCGGTGGCCATGATCATGGAGGCGAGGCCAAGCACGTTGGCAGCGCCACCCATGTCCTTCTTCATCAAAAGCATGCCCGAGGAAGGCTTGATGTCTAGACCGCCTGTATCGAAGCAGACGCCCTTGCCGACCAGCGTTATCTTGGGGGCATTCTTCGGCCCCCAAATCATGTCGATCAGGCGGGGCGCGTCGGCCGAAGCTCGACCGACGGCGTGGATCATCGGAAAGTTGGCGGTAAGAAGATCGTCACCTTTGGTCACCGATATTTCGGCCTTGTGCGTCGCGGCCAAGGTCCTGGCGGCCTTCTCCAAATGCCCGGGGCCCATATCGCTGGTCGGCGTGTTGACCAGATCGCGCGCCAGGAAAATGCCATCGGCGAGGCGGCGGATGTGGGCGCCGTCGGTGCCTGCCGGCAGCGCGAGGCGAAGCGTCTTGCCTGTCTTCTTGCCGTAGCGGGTGAAGACATAGCCGCCGAGCGCCACGGCGAGTGCCGTAAGCTCGGGCTTGGCCGGTGCGGACGCAAAATGCCAGTCGCCTTCGGGCAAGGCTCTCGCTAGTGCGCCGATGGCCAGTGCGCCCTCGCCATCACCGGTGCCGAACAGGGCTCCGGTAATCGCACCGTTGTCGCCAGGCACGATCAGCGTCCTGCCGGCCTCGCCGGAAAAGCCGTTGGCCTTGGCCCAGGCGACCGAGGATGGCGCAAGGCCCGCCGCCGCCAGAGCACCCTTGGCCACCAGATGGACCGGCAGCGCACTACTCAATTCTTTCTCGACGAGTTCGACAGGCATTCGCTGGTCTCCGGGCTTCCGAGTCGGCGTTTCTTAACTCTCCGTTAGGGTTAACAGAATATTTCTGCGGGAGGGAAGATGACCACGCAAATGGTCACACGCATGAACGGAGCCCTGGTGCCGATGCCGACCAACCGCAGGATGAACGCCAGTGCACATAGGCTGATCACCACAGCGTTGATGATGGTGCTTGCCGCAGGCGTCGCCGGCTGCGGAACCAGCAAATTGACGACTGGCTCGATTTCTCGTCCAAGCGGCAAGCCGCTGGAAACAATGTCGGCGGGCGAACTGCACAACGCTACGATGGCGCTCGGCCAGTCCTATTCGAAAAACCCCAGCGACAAGCGGACCGCGACAAACTATGCCGCGGCGCTGCAGATGGACGGCGACGCAGACCAGTCGCTTGCGGTGATGCGCAAGCTGGCGATCGCCTTGCCGAAGGACCGCGACGTGCTCGCCGCCTATGGCAAGGCGCTAGCCGCCAATGGTCAGTTCGAGCCGGCTCTCGATGCCGTGCGCCGCGCCCAGACGCCCGAATATCCTGACTGGAAACTGGTATCGGCCGAAGCTGCCATTCTCGACCAGCTCGGCCAGAAGGACGAGGCGCGCCAAGGCTATCGCAAGGCGCTTGACCTCAGGCCGAACGAACCGTCGATCCTTTCCAATCTCGGCATGTCGTACGTGCTGGAAGGTGATTTGCGCACGGCCGAAACCTATATGCGCTCGGCCGCCCAGCAGCCGAATGCAGACAGCCGCGTCCGCCAGAACCTGGCGCTGGTCGTCGGTCTGCAAGGCCGTTTCGACGAGGCCGAGAAGATCGCCTCGCAAGAGCTGTCGCCGGATCAGGCGCAGGCCAATGTCGCTTACCTGCGCCAGATGCTGGCGCAGCAGAATGCCTGGAGCCAGCTCAAGGACCAGGACAAGGCAAAGCCCGCCACCAACTGACCGCTTCGAGCGCCGAACCGGCGCGAGAATTCCGCAACATGTCAAACGCAAAGAGCCGCGCTGCACCGGCAGCGCGGCCCTGAATCATATCAGCTTTGTGGCGACGCCGCTGGCGCTACTCGCTGCTGGATTTCGGCTGGTCGCCAAAGATGCCGCGCTGGCTGACCTGGATGCCGGCGGGACCCAGAATGATGGCGAACAGCACCGGCAGGAAGAACAGGATCATCGGCACGGTGAGCTTGGGCGGCAAGGCCGCGGCCTTCTTCTCGGCGGCATTCATGCGCATGTCGCGGCTTTCGGCGGCCAGCACGCGCAGCGCATGCGCCACGGGCGTACCGTAGCGCTCAGCCTGAACCAACGCCTGGGACACCGACCTGACGGATTCGAGGCCAGTTCGGCTTGCAAGGTTCTCGTAGGCCTGCTTGCGCTCCTGCAGATAGGAAAGCTCGGCGTTGGTCAGGATGAACTCTTCCGCCAATGCCACCGATTGCGCGCCGATCTCATCGGCGACCTTGCGGAGCGCCGCTTCCACCGACATGCCGGACTCGACGCATATCAGCAACAGGTCGAGCGCGTCCGGCCACGCCATCTGAATCGACTGCTTGCGCTTGGTAGCGCGGTTGTTGACGTAGAGCACCGGCGCGTAGAACCCCGCATAGGCTACCACGATGCACACGAACAGCTTCACGAAAAGCGGCTGCTCGGGCAATCCTCCGAGCACGAACAGATACATCGCCGCCAATGCAAAGCCGATGAAGGGCAGGACGAGACGGAAGAAAAGGAAGCGTGTCAGCGGATTTTGCCCGCGAAAACCCGCCACTTTCAATTTCTGCAAGGTACCTTCATCCGCCAGCGCACGCCTGAGATCCAGGCGATCGACAATATTGCGCATACCGACCGACTGTTCTTCGCGCAGGCCCTTGCGTCGGCGGTCGGCTTCGACTGCCAGCCGCGCACGCTGCTTGGCGCGCAGCTCATCGCGCTCCAGCGCCACGGATTTCATGCGCGCCTTGAGCTGGTTTCCGCCAAAGGCGGGCAGCAGCGTGAAGACGGTCGCAAACACCGCAATGCCGACAAGCAGTGCGATCAGCAGAGACGGATCGGTGAGAGTTCTGATGACGTGATCGGTCATACGCGAGTCCTAGACTTCGAAGTTCATCATCTTGCGCATTACCAGGACGCCCATCGACATCCAGATGCCGGAACAACCGAGGATCAGATGGCCGGTGCTGGTGGTGAAGAGGGGCATGATGTAGTTCGGGCTCGTCAAATAGACGAGAAAGGCGACGACGAAAGGCAAGGCGCCGATGATCACGGCGGATGCCTTGGCTTCCATGGACAACGCCTGGACCTTGGCTTTCATTTTCTTGCGGTCGCGAAGCACGCGCGATAGATTGCCCAGCGCTTCGGAAAGATTGCCGCCGGCCTGAGACTGAATCTGGATGACGATGCCGAAGAAGCTCGCCTCGGTGCACGGCATCGTTTCTGGCATGCGCATGGCCGCGTCGGGGATCGACAAACCCATTTGCTGCGAATCGACGATGCGGCGGAACTCGGTCTTGACCGGCTCGGGGGACTCGTTGGCGATCAGGCGCACGGCATCGTTCAGCGGCAGACCGGATTTTACCGCACGCACGATGATATCGAGCGCGTTCGGAAATTCGTTGAGGAACGCCTTGACGCGGCGCGCGCGGCGAAACGAGACGAACCAGCGGGGCAGACCCAAGACGCCGACCAGCAGCGCAGCCGGCAAGACCAGCAGTGGTGCGCCGATGAAATAGACAACAGCCGTCAAGACGACGCCGCAGACCGCCGAGTAGACATAGAAGCGCTCAAGCGAGATCTTCATGCCGGCCTGACGGATTTGGATCTTCAGCGGTGGCTTCTTGACCAGGCTCTGATTGGACTTTTGCTTTTGATCGAGATCTTTCAGCGAATCCTGGACGGACTTGCGACGCTTGGCCGCTTCCGCCACGCGATCACGCGAAGCCTTGACGACGGAACGATCCGTCTCGGCGGTCTTGATCGAATCAAGCCGCTTGCCGACCTGCTTCTCGGTGCTGATCCTGTTGAACAGGAAAGCATAGGCGACAGCGCCGGCGCTGAAGCCGGCGAGCACGACGAATGCCAATACAGTGCCGTCAATTCCGAACATCGACCCTGGCCCCCACGCTTCCAGACGGATCAGTCAGCGCGTTTCTCCATCGCCTCGAGCGCAACCGCGAGGCGCTGCTCCTCACCGTAATAGCGGGCGCGCTCCCAGAAATGCGGACGGCCGATGCCAGTCGACACGTGCTCGCCCAGCAGCCTGCCGTTCGCGTCCTCGCCCTTGATGTTATAGAGAACGATGTCCTGGGTGATGATGACGTCGCCTTCCATGCCGATCACCTCGGTGATGTGGGTGATACGCCGCGATCCGTCGCGCAGGCGTGCAGCCTGTATGATCACGTCGATGGAGCCGACGACGATTTCGCGCACGGTTTTTTGCGGCAGCGTATAGCCGCCCATGGCGATCATCGACTCAATACGGTTGAGGCATTCGCGCGGGCTGTTCGAGTGGATCGTTCCCATCGAGCCGTCATGGCCGGTGTTCATCGCCTGCAGCAGGTCGAACACTTCGGGTCCGCGCACTTCGCCGACGATAATGCGTTCGGGGCGCATGCGCAGACAGTTCTTGACCAGGTCGCGCATGGTCACTTCGCCCTCGCCTTCGAGGTTCGGCGGACGGGTTTCGAGACGCACCACATGCGGCTGCTGCAATTGCAGCTCAGCTGAGTCTTCGCAGGTGATGACGCGTTCCTCGCGGTCGATATAGTTGGTCAGGCAATTGAGCAGCGTCGTCTTGCCTGAGCCGGTACCGCCCGAGATGACAATGTTGCAGCGAACACGGCCGATGATCTTGAGAATCTCGGCCCCTTGCGGCGAAATCGAGCCGAACTTGACCAGCTGGTCGAGCGTCAGCTTGTCCTTCTTGAACTTGCGGATGGTAAGTGCGGTGCCGTCGATAGCCAGGGGCGGTGCGATGACGTTGACACGGGAGCCATCAGGAAGACGCGCATCGCAGATCGGGCTTGATTCATCGACGCGGCGGCCAACCTGGCTGACGATACGCTGGCAGATGTTGAGGAGCTGCTGGTTGTCGCGGAAACGGATGCCGGTCTGCTCGACCTTGCCGTTGACTTCGATGTAGACGTTCTTGGAGCCATTGACCATGATGTCGGCAATATCGTCGCGGGCAAGCAGTGGCTCCAGCGGCCCGTAGCCCAAAACGTCGTTGCAGATATCCTCGAGAAGCTCTTCCTGCTCGGCGATGGACATCGCGAAATTCTTGATCGCGATGATGTCGTTGACAATGTCGCGGATTTCCTCGCGCGCGCTTTCGGGATCGAGTTTGGCCAGCTGCGACAGATCGATCGTATCGATGAGTGCGGCGAAGACCTGGCTTTTGGTGTCGTAGTAGGTTTCACTCTTTTGGCGCTGGATAGTTTTCGGCTCCGGGGCCAATGGCGGCGGCTCGACCGCACGGCGAACCGCCGGCGCGGCAGGCGCGCCGGATGGCGGCAGCGCCGCCGGCCTGGCAGTTACAGCCGCTTCCACAGGGTTGGCGGCCGCCGGCGCAGCAGGTGCGGGTGCTGGCTGACGGAATTCCGGAATGGTCCGGTTGCCGTCGTCGCTGCCTCTTTTACCAAACATGATCGCTTACCAATTCCACCGCTGAGGCATCACTTCTTGTTGCGCGAAAGCTTGCCGATCAGGTTGCCGAGGCCAGCCTTTTTCTTCACCTTGATTTCGCTGCGCCCTGTCAGCACATGGGCGATCTCGTTGATCGTGGCGACGACCGGACTCTTGGCATCCATTTCACCGAGCATACGTCCATTATTGGCAGCATTTCCGAACAAAAGCGGCTCGAACGGGATGATCGACATCGGCGAAAGGCCGAGCGATTCGGAGAAGTCGGACGGCGTAATCTCGGGACGTTTCGGCACACCGGCCTGGTTTATTACAAGCTTTGGCGCAGGATCGTTCGGACGAAGCCGCTTCAGCATGTCGACCAGGTTCTTTGTGTTGCGCAGATTGGCCAGTTCGGGCGTCGCCGTGATGACGATCTCGTCGGCCTTGACCAGCGTGTTCTTGGTCCAGCCGGCCCAGACGTGGGGAACATCAAGCACGAGGAGCGGCGCGCTACGCTGGGCTATGTCGATAAGCTGGGTGAAGGCGTCAGGATCGAAATCGTAGACCCGCTCCAGGGTCGAAGGTGCCGCAAGCAGCGACAAGTGCTCGGCGCATTGGGCGAGCAGCCGGTCGAGATAGACCTCGTCGACGCGTTCCGGCGAGAAGACCGCCTCGGCAATGCCTTGCGCCGGGTCCTGGTCGAAATTGATATTGGCCGTTCCGAAGGCGAGGTCGAGATCGGCGACAACCACTTCGGATTTGAAAAGGGACGACATGGCCCAGGCCACATTATGGGCTATGGTTGAGGAGCCGACGCCGCCCTTGGCGCCGATGAACGCAATCGAGCGGCCGATCGGCTCAGCTTCCGGATCAACGAAGATCGAAGACACCACGCTGACGATGTCGGCCATCGATACGGGCGCGATGACATATTCGGAAATGCCCGAACGGATGAGTTCGCGGTACAGGCCGACATCGTTGTAGTGGCCGACAACCACCACCTTGGAGGTCGGATCACAATGCTCGGAGAGCTGTGCGAGTTGTTCCAGCAACAGCTTCGGCTCGCTGCGCGATTCAAGCAGGATCAGGTTCGGTGTCGGCGCCGACTGATAGAATTCGATGGCGGTGGGGATGCCCCCCATATGCACCTTCAGATGGGCCTTGGCCATGCGGCGATCCTCGCCGGCGCGCTCGACCGGATTGGCTACGCCTTCGGTCTCGCAAAATGCCTGGATCGAAATGCGCGGGATCGGCCGCAACGCCTGCATCGCGGCAATATCCTGCTCCGAGGTTTCGCCGCCCGGTACCTCTGTGTCATAGGCAAGATTGCTCATTGTCATCACTTTCCGTGACTTGCGCGGCTTAGGGTTTGTTGAGCCTCAACACTCGTTAATATTCGACTTCCGAATTGCCGAGGAATTCGTCCGAGATACCTCTGTCACGATAGACGTCGATCACCGCGCCGCGATTTTCCGCGTCGATCGGCGTCGGCTTGCGTGGCCCGATCAGATCGGACGGATTGGCCATCTGGGCAGCCAGGTTGTTCTGATACGAACAGCCGAAATCGGCATAGTGCTTGTTTTCCGAAGTCTGCAGCAGGTCTTCGGGCCAGCGCCCGCATTTATCCGTCTGAGCCTTCACCGAGACGTAGGCAACACGGACCGGTGCGGACGCTTCGGCCGAGACAGACTGATAGGACCGCAAGGCGATCCGCTTCCGGCTGATGCCGCTGGCTATGGCCAGCCTGGCGAAATCGCGGCCGGCCGCTGCCGCTGCGATTTCGTTGGCTGAGCCGCTCGGAATCTCAATCGTCAGCACCGGGGCCGCGCTCCTGTCGTATCCGTCCAGGAAGCCCAGGAGTGTGTCACGCTGGGATCTGGTCATACCACGGTCGCCGGCGCCGACCGGAAGATCGATCTTCTGTATCTTCTCGGCTATGACGATCGGATGGGTGGTGCGATAATCGTCCGGTATGGCACCTACCGTGACGCTGTCGCGATTGGCGCAGCCGGCCAGCAATGCCGCCACCGCGATCGCCATAATGGGAACGGCCGGCCGCCAGATTCGCGAATGGACTGACCACGTCGCGGTGATCGCCTGCGCCTTCGATGTTGCCTTAGACATGACCGCTTCCCCGCTTACTTGTAGATAAAGCCGACAACGCCGTGGTAACGGCCGTTGGGCTTGTCGGTCTGCATGGTGCCGTAGACACGGTTGACGCGGCCAAGGAAAATGCCGGCGCCATCGCTGGCGGCGTTGAAATTGTCATCCGGCTTGGCAAGATCGTTGCGCGCCACCGGCTTCACCAGATAGGGCGTTATGATGATGACGAGCTCGGTCTCGTTGCGAACGAAATCCCTGCTGCGGAACAGCGCGCCAAGCACTGGAATCTTTGTCAGACCGGGCAAGCCGTTGACGGCTTGCCTGAGATCATCGCGGACAAGGCCGGCAATCATCATCGAGCCGCCCGAAGGCAGTTCCACTGTTGTGTCGGCCAAGCGCTTGCGGAGCGACAGGGCATTCATGCCCGGGCTTGTTACACCTTCGGACAAAGACACAGACCCCTCCGTTGTCGGCTCGGAAACCGAGGTTCTGACTTTCAGGCTGATACGGCCGGGAGACAGCACCACCGGCTGGAATTCCAGGCCAATGCCGTATTCGATCTTCTCGATCGAATACGTCTTCAGACCGGTCTGGTTATCGTTTGATACGGCTTGGGAAACGCTGGTCACCATGTTGTATTCGCCGCCAACCTTGAAGGTCGCCTTCTCGCCGGATACGGCCGTCAATGTTGGTTCGGCGAGGGTTTTCATGACGCCGGACTGTTCCATGGCATTGATGTAGGCCTGCAGCGTCGAGCTCCCGATAGCGAGGCCCGAGTTCGACAGCGACTTGCCCAAACCAGTGAAATTGTCGCTTACCGCGCCCCAGCTGATGCCGTTGCTGCTGCCGTTGCCCACCATGTTGACGCCGAGCTGCTTCATCACCGAGCGGCTGACTTCCGCGACCGTCACCTTCAGCGTCACTTGGTCGTCGCCGATAATCTGCAGCAGGTTGACGATCTTGCTGACGCGGCGCTCGGCATCCGGGTTATCGATCGCGACGCCGGCTTCAGCCGAACCGCCGGCAGCGGTCTGCGAATATTGACCCGTGGTCGCCTCGCCGCCGGACACGAAGATGTTCGCCAGATCAGCCGCGCGCTTGGCGTCCAGAGGAGTGTCAACGGTTCCGGTCAGAACGACGTTGTCGTTCAGCAACTCGACCTTGACCTCCGATGACGGGATGAAGCGCTTGATGTAATCCTCCAGCCCGGCGACGTCACGTTCGACCGCTAGGTCAAGGCTGACGATCTGCTCGCCATTCGGGCCAAAGACGAAGATATTGGTCTCGCCGACCGCCTTTCCAAACAGATAGATGCGCCTGGCGGTGCGGGTCACCGCGTCGGCTACAGCGGGGTTGGCGACGAGAATGTCGTAGGCATCACTCGGGAGGTCGATGACCACCGACTTGTTCAGTCCAAGCTTGACCCGCTGGGTGGCGGTCGAAGCCGTAACCCTGGCATTGCCCGCCGCACTGGCATCGAGGATGCCATATGCATTCGTTCCAAGGAGAAACAGGCCGATCGCCGCAGCCAGCGTGAGCGGCAGTTTGGTTTTTAGACTCATTTCCTTGCCCCCACTTCGGAAACTTCGCCCGACTTGATCAACCGCACCGTTCCGCGCCGGCCATTGCCGGAAACCAGGTAATCGGCTTCGCCCACATTCTTGTCCTGGCTATCCTTGATCGAGCGCAGCGCCAATGTCAGGCGATCCGCCATCTGCTGTGCGACGGTGATGATCTCTGACTGCTGCGGCGTCAGTTCCAGGGTGGCGGTCTGGCCCACCCTGGTCTTCTTGCCTTCCTCGTCTTCCTGAATGGTCTGGTCGATCGCCAGGACGCGAATATTCTTGAGAATAGTTTCGGTCGTGAAGCCCGAACCACCGCCATTGGCGGGATCGGCTCTGCGGGTCATGATGACGTCGACGAAATCGTTGGGAAGAATAAAGCCACCGGCCGAGGTGTCGGCCGAGATGCTTGTGGCAACAGCCCGCATGCCGGAGGGCAGGATCGACGACATGAAGCTTTGCCCCTCACCGATCAGCTTCGAGCGCCGCAGCGGTTCGCCGGCGTAGAGCGCCACGCGGGCGACGGCGCCCTTCAGCTTGTCCAGCGCTTCAGGCTCGGCGGCGCGGGTGATGAAATTTGCGTTGATGCCGGCGGACGGCCATGACTCCCAGGAAATGTTGTTTTCAAGCGGACTGCCCATCGGAACGTCGCCGGAAAGAACAAGCACATCCTGCAGTGCGATCGTCGGCGCCTGAGGACCGGAATCGACAACCGGAGGCGGCGGAGCCACGACCATGTTCTTCGCGACATAGCCTGCACCACCGGCCGCGGCTATCGCCACGCTCAGAATAATCAATCGGGATGCTGGCATCTGTCCGAACCTCGCCTTGGCAAACCACGTAGCCAAGCGGGACTTTGCAGCGGCAATCGTCAAAACAAGGTTAATGTTATACTTACGATCGTGATTAATTTAACGTTTACATAAATTAGACCGACAAGCCCGGCCCGAAAGAAAGACGTGGCCAACTCGCCTGCTCGGCGCCAACGGCGTGAAGCGGAATTCAGCCCGCCAGCCTGGTAAGTGCCCAGGCCATCAACGGCGAGTCGGAATAGGTGAGCAGACCGCCAATGCCAAGCGCGATGCCGTACGGAACGCCGGTCGCCTCATCGGCGAAATGGCGCAGGAACGGATTGTGGCTTGTGACGGCGGCAAGCGGCGACTTTCGATAGGCGAGGATGGCTAGCGTCAGCAGGCCGCCGATGAATGTCGAGGCGACGAGGTACTCGATGAGATGGATGTTCAGTCCCATCCACATAGCAGTGGCAGCCAGAAGCTTGGCGTCGCCACCGCCCATGCCGCCGAGCGCGAACAGGCCGAACGTCACCGCGAGAACCAGGCCGGCGGCGGCGAAATGCCAGCCATAGGTGACCCAGTCCATGCCGGTCAAAGGCGCAGCCAAGGCGAAGACAACCACAAGCAACACCGGCACGCGATTGGCGATCGTCATCGAAAGCATATCGGAGATCGCGGCAAAAAGCATGCAGAACGGAAACACGACGAAGATCACGGCTTCAAGCATCAGCGCGGCGCCTGTGGTCAAATTGCATCTGGCCCTTAGCCTAGTCACATTCGCTTAACGATTGATAAGGCCCGAATTTGAAATCGTGCTGGGACTGAAGACTAAATAAGGGCCGCCAGTGCGGCGGCCCTTATTTGGAGAACAAGCGAACCTGTTACGGTCAGCTACCGCTCACCTTAGTGGAGATGGTGCTGAACTTGGCGTTCAGCGCGTTGCCGAGCGAGCCGGCGCCGACCATGATGGCGAGCGCGATAAGGGCGGCGATCAGACCGTATTCGATAGCGGTCGCGCCGGATTCGTCCTTCACAAAACGTGCGATGAGGTTAGACATTCGAGCTCCTACTCCAATTGTTACAGCACTTCCGTCAACTTCTCTTGGTGGCTGATCGGATGCTGCGAATCTAAGGAGAAGCTGTTTCAATCGGCTTAATAAACAGGCTTACCGATTCCTTTCCCGCTTCGACGACCTTGCGTGGTTAACCTAGAACTAAAATACCCGCCGCTGGGCCCACGGGCTGACAAAAGGCGCAAAAGGCGCAATTCGGCAAAGACGTTCCAGCCGTGCCGGCTAGGCCCAATGTCGGTTCCGGCTTGATCCTGAACTCCAGCCGCTTAACGGTTGGTTCACCAATCTCGTTCATGTTCTGTTGAACAGTTTGCCAGGGGGCGCCTCAATGGCCGGGCCGAGATCATCATTTCCAGTTGCCGTGCTTTTTGCCGCAGCGGCTTTCGCCTTTCCAGCCAAGGCCGGCGCCGGCATCGAGGTGACGATGAACCAGGCAAAGATCATCAAATTGTCGCGCGCCGCCGATACGATTGTCGTCGGCAATCCGGCGATCGCCGACGCCTCCGTGCAGGACGCATCGACGATCGTACTGACCGGCAAGGGATTTGGCGTCACCAATCTCGTCGTCCTCGACCAGGAGGGTAACCCGATCGTCGATGAGCAAATAACCGTCGTGCGCCAGGCAGCATCGTCGGTGCGCATCTATCGGCGTTCCGAAGTACAGACCATGTCCTGCGCGCCATATTGCGAAAGCTCGTATAAGAGCGATGCCGAGAAGGCCTCTGAAGCCGAAATGAGCGCCGGGCATTAGCTAGCCGACGTCTCCGCCTTTGACGGGAACGTGCTTCGGTTATCGCCGGGTTAAGGCCTTCCCATTGAATTTAACGGTCATTCCAACCGGACTTCAATCGGTTCCGACTAAGGGTGGGACCGATACAGAAGCGGCATCGGCGGGCAGAGGACATGAGCAACGCAGGACGAGCAGGTTTTCCAAGACGGTTTCTGGGCGACCGCCGCGGGAGCACGGCGATCGAATTCGCCATGCTTGCAATTCCTTTCGCGCTTCTTGTCTTCGCCATCCTGGAGAGCTGCATTTCTTTTGCCGCACAGGAAGTGATGGCAAACGCCACCGACGACATCGCGCGCCAGCTGCGTACCGGCCAACTAAGACCGACCGATGTGTCCGGTACCAAGCTGCGGGATATGATCTGCACCAAATTGGAGATCATGGTCGCCAAGACCTGTCCCGGATTGCTGGTGGACTTGCGCGAATATCCGACCTTCGCCGATGCGGCGCTGGCCGGTTTCAAGATTCAGGATGGCGACGTCGTGCTGACCAAGGGCACGAGCACACAGACCTTCACCGTCGCACCTGGCCTGGCGGAGTCGAGAAACATGCTGCGGGTTTTTTACAAATGGCCGGTGATGACCGACTTCATGGCCAAATCGATGGCCAACCTGAAGGACGGCAAAACGCTGCATTTTGCTTCGATCACTTGGCAGAACGAGCCGTTCGACAACTGAACCACGTAGTCGCTTGAAAAGGGCAAAGCCATGATTCGTGCGGGGGCACAGCTGGGCATCGCAGGGATTTGTACAAGAGCAGTCCGGCTTTGCTCGGACCGCCGCGGTATTGCGGCTGTCGAGTTTGCCCTCATCGTGCCCGTCCTGTTGATCATGTACTTTATGACAATGGAGGCCTCGCAAGCCATCGAGAGCAGCAAGAAGGTCAGCCGCATCGGCAGCATGGTAGCGGATCTCGTCACGCAGCAGCAGACCGTCAAGGCGGCCGATGTCGATGCCATCATGGCGATCGGCAGTTCCACGCTGCAGCCCTACAACCGCTCGAAACCGAAGATCATCATCACGGCGATACAGGTTACGAACGAGACGACGCCGAAAGTCCTGGTCGTGTGGTCGCGCAAACTGGTCGATGGCGTCTCTAGCGTCGACGCGGTCAAGGATTCCACCACAACGGTCCCGAGCGCGCTCAAGATCAAAGGCACTTTCCTCATTCGGGTCGAAAGCGATCTCGCGTACAAGCCAATCATCACTTGGTCGGCGGACGGCCAAAGCCGGTTCGGGTTGACCTCGGTCTTCAATTCGATATCGATGGCGGAAACTTACTATCTGCGGCCGCGCAGGAGCCCGACCATTCCGTGCAGCGATTGCTGACGCCTGAAGCCCGCTAACGGGCTGTTGCTAGTGCTTGCGACCGCGGGCCGAGACTAGAGCGGCCAACACATCGTCCCTCGGACCGGCAACGGTTCGGCGACGATATCGATACGGAACGTTCCGATAACATCGCGCCAATCGGCTCGCGCCAGGTTTGCGCAAGACGCATCCAGCAGCAAAGCCAGTACGGCGGCGAATGCGTTCAGGGCAGGCATCATGCGAGCTTCACGCCGCGCATTTCCATCGGCAGATCGACCATGCCGCGATTCGTCTCTCCCGGGCCAGCACGCCAATCCGTGCCGTTCGGGTTTCCGAATTGCCAATGGCGGCGCGGAACCCTATGTCTGAGCCAACACACAGGCAATGATGAACCATTCGATGGCACGCGCCTTCCTTTTTGTCCTCGACTCCTTCGGCATCGGCGGCGCGGCCGATGCCGAACGTTATGGCGATACCGGCTCCAATACGTTCGCACACATCGCGCGGGCCTGCGCGGAAGGCCGCGCCGATCGCGAAGGCCTGCGTGACGGGCCCCTTCTTGTACCAAACATGCTCGCGCTCGGCCTCGGCCAGGCCGCGGCAACGGCGACGGGTTTCAGGTTCGAGAATGGCGGCAGTGCCCCGCTTGCCACCGCCTTTCACGGGGCGGCCCAAGAGGTTTCGAGCGGCAAGGACACGCCATCGGGCCATTGGGAAATAGCCGGCCTGCCGGTCCGTTTCGACTGGGGTTACTTCCCGGACACGATTCCCGCCTTTCCAGCCGAATTGACCGAAGCAATGGTGCGTGAAGGGAAGGTGCCCGGCATCCTCGGTAATTGCCATGCTCCGGGCACCGAGATCATCGAACGGTTCGGCGAAGACCATATCCGCACCGGCAAGCCGATCTGCTACACCTCGATCGACTCCGTCCTGCAGATCGCCGCGCATGAGGTTCATTTCGGCCTGGAACGGCTTTACGAGTTCTGCAAGGTGGTGCGCAGGCTCGTCGATCAGCTGAATATCGGCCGCGTCATCGCGCGGCCGTTTATCGGTGAAGCCGCCACGTTCGAGCGAACGCATAATCGTCGCGACTATGCCGTACCGCCGCCGGAACCGACGCTGCTCGACCGGCTGACGGCGCGCGGCGGCCGGGTTATCGCGGTCGGCAAGATCGGCGACATTTTCGCCCATCGTGGGATCTCGGAAGTCCGCAAGGCTGCCGGCAACATGGCAATGTTCGACAAAGCGCTTGGCGCCATGGAAGATGCCCGCGACGGCGACCTCGTCTTCGCGAACTTTGTCGACTTCGACACCGAGTTCGGGCATCGGCGCGACGTTGCGGGGTATGCCGCCGCACTCGAAGCTTTCGACCGGCGCCTGCCCGAGGCATTCGCACGGCTGAGGCCAGGCGATCTGCTCATTTTGACCGCCGATCACGGCAACGATCCGACGTGGCGCGGCACCGATCACACACGCGAGCGAATTCCGGTTATCGGGACACGGCCGGGTTTCAAAGGCGCAGACATCGGACTGAGGACGACGTTTGCCGACATCGGCGAAACCGTGGCCGAACATCTCGGGCTGGCGCGCGGCCGTTACGGCACCTCCTTCCATGCCACGATAGATGGCCATGCCTGAGCTGCCGGAGGTCGAAACAGTCAGGCGCGGTCTGCAGCCGGCCCTTGAAGGTGCCCGCATTGTCGGTGTCGAGGCACGCCGGCCGGATTTGCGGTTTCCGTTCCCCGAGAGATTTTCGGAGCGGCTGACCGGCAAGACGATTGCGGCGCTCGGCCGCCGTGCCAAATATCTGACGATCCACGTGGACAACGGCCCGGTTTTGATCTGCCATCTCGGCATGTCGGGTTCGTTTCGCATCGAAACGGCCGACGAGAGCGCAACGCCCGGCGCGTTCCACCACGAACGTTCAAAAAATAGCGCTCACGATCACGTGGTCTTCGACATCGCATCACCTGCCGGCGTCCGCTCTCGCGTGATCTTCAACGACCCGCGCCGCTTCGGGTTCATGCTGTTTGCGGAAGGCGAGCCCGACATGCATCCGATGCTGGCGGGATTGGGCGTCGAGCCTACAGGCAATGCACTGGACGGCGCGCTGCTCGCTTCGTTGCTGAAAGGTCGCAAGTCACCGCTGAAAGCGGCACTTCTGGACCAGAGGCTGATCGCCGGGCTAGGCAATATCTACGTCTCGGAAGCGCTTTGGCGGGCCGGCCTGTCGCCGCTGCGCGAAGCGGGCACCCTCGCGAGAGCCGGCAAGAAAGCCAAAGAGCAGAGCGAACGCCTGGCCGAAGCAATCCGCTCGGTCGTCGCCGATGCGATCGCCGCCGGCGGCTCGTCGTTGCGCGATTATATGCAGACCGATGGATCGCTGGGCTACTTCCAGCATTCCTTCGCGGTTTACGATCGCGAGGGCGAAGCCTGCTCCAAGCCTGGTTGTGGCGGCCACATCGAGCGTATCGTGCAAAGCGGTCGTTCGACTTTCCACTGCCGGACCTGTCAGGCTTGAACCAGAAGCGAGGAGGAGGAGCAAAGCATGGGCTACGAAACCATCATCGTCGAAACCCGCGGCAAGGTCGGGCTCATTACGCTGAACCGGCCGCAGGCGCTCAACGCGCTGAATTCACAAGTGCTGGCGGAACTGGTCGCGTCGGTGAATAGCATGGGCGCCAATGCCGACATTGGCGCCATGGTCATCACTGGTTCGGAAAAGGCTTTCGCGGCAGGTGCCGACATCAAGGAAATGCAGTCGATCTCCTATGTGGATGCCTATCTGCAGGACTTCTTCGTCGGCTGGGAAGAATTTACGCGAGCACGAAAGCCGATCATCGCGGCGGTGGCGGGTTATGCGCTGGGCGGCGGCTGCGAACTGGCGATGATGTGCGACTTCATCATCGCCGCCGACACCGCCAAGTTTGGCCAACCCGAGATCACGCTGGGCGTCATGCCCGGCATGGGTGGATCGCAGCGCCTGACCCGCTTCGTCGGCAAGTCGAAGGCGATGGATATGTGCCTGACGGGGCGAATGATGGACGCAGCCGAGGCCGAGCGTTCCGGCCTTGTCTCGCGCGTCGTACCAGCCGGCGAGTTGATCGAGGAAGCGCTTAAGGCAGCCGCCAAGATCGCCGGTTTTTCCTTGCCGTCGGTGATGATGGCAAAGGAGGCCGTCAACCGCGCCTATGAGACGACGCTGATAGAGGGTCTGCGGTTCGAGCGCCGGCTGTTTCATTCGCTGTTTGCGCTGGATGACCAGAAGGAAGGCATGGCGGCCTTTACTGGCAAGCGGAAGCCGAATTTCACGAACCGATGAGATGACGAAGGCGCCGGTCAAAAAGAAAGCGCTGCAGCGTTGACGCGCCGGAAAAGCTGAACTATAAGCCGCACCAACCGAGGCGGCCCTGTGGCTGCCCGTTTGTTTTTTGCGCCCTGCGGTATCCCGCAAGCGCCCACCAGATCAGAAGAGAGGCACCATGGCCAATACCTCCTCGGCCAAAAAGGCAACGCGCAAGATCGCCCGTCGCGCAGCGATCAACAAGAACCGCCGCTCCCGCGTCCGGACCTACATCCGCCAGGTCGAAGAGGCGCTCGCGGCTGGCGACAAGGCGGCCGCACAGGCTGCCTTCAAGGTGGCCGAGCCGGAATTGATGCGCGCCGCGACCAAGGGCGTGGTGCACAAGAACACGGCATCGCGCAAGGTGTCGCGGCTGGCCCAACGGGTCAAGGTGCTGTCAGCCTAATATATCCATCCTGAACTGCGCTTCTTCAAACCCGGCCAATCGCGCCGGGTTTTTTCGTTTGCCGGCAAGTACTTAAAAGAAAGCCCGCAAAACGGCGCTCCGCGAGCATTTCAAAGTTCGAAATGCTTTGCCGGCATATACATGCCCGCTCATATTCGGAGCCTCCGAAACCGCCCATACGAAAATTTCCGAGCGCCACAGATTACCGTTTCTTTTCAGGAGCTTACCGATGGTGATCCACAGCTTGTTCACATCAGCTGCAGCCGATAGGCGACAATTGGCTGTCAAGTGAATTATTTCAGAAAATTTCGCGTTGTGTGGCCTTTTTCATATTCGGCGGAAAAGGGTTTGAATCACAATGGCTTTGTCAAAATCAACTGTTGCAGCACGGCATCCGAAACGTCCCTTGCTAGGCAGATTCCTTAAAAATCCGTTAGGGGTGGCCTTGCCCTATCCACAGCGATTTCGGTAATGTCTGTCCATCGAAGGGACGGGCCCTTGGCCCTTGACCAGCCTGAAACCGGCCAGCTCAAATTGGCAGAGTTTACAGCGCGGATTCAACTCCGCGGACGGGGTTGGTTTGTCTTTTCGATACGGTAGGGGACTGGCGTAATTGTACATGGCAGGTCGACGGTGCGCCGGCGGTTTTTCGCCGGACGGCATTTTGTTGCCCTGACATGACCAAGGCGGATCGGCTCTTCGGCGCCGGACCGACAACGAGGCGATTCATCGGCCGGCGGCGGCGATGGTGTCGCAGCGAAGACACGGTCGCCGGAAACATGGATGCAGGAGGCGCATCCCCGGCGGAAAACAGGTACAAGAGACAAGGAACTCGATCATGCAGAGCGGCGGCATCGAAAGGGAGCTTACAGGCGACCTCCCATTTCCTGGAACGTTAATCGGAAGGAACGACATGGCGGCTTCCAATGAAGCTGAACAGAAGTTCGATCGGGTCAAGGCCCAGTTGAAGGCTCGTCTGGGAACCGAGGTCTATTCGAGCTGGTTCGGGCGCATGAAGGTCGCTGAATCCTCCAAGGGCATTGTCCGCATCTCTGTGCCAACCGCATTCCTGCGTTCATGGATCAACGGCCACTATCTCGATCTTATCACCGAGTTGTGGAAGCACGAGGATCCGGAGATCCTCAAGATCGAAATCGTGGTTCGTACCGCCACACGCCAGGGCCGCAACAGCGTCGAGCCAGAAGTGGCCCCGGCGCGCAAGATGACCAGGCAGACGCAAACCGCGCTCTCTGCCGGCACGGCGAGCCCCAGCAGGGTCGAACGGGTCCCGGCACCCCGCCCGGGGATGCCGGCAGAAACCGAGTTCCGGCACAATGTTCTCGGTTCGCCGCTCGATCCACGCTACACTTTCACCTCCTTCATCGAAGGACCATCGAACCGAGTGGCTTTTGCCGCCGCCAAGGCGGTCGCGGAATCGCAGTCGAGCGCGGTGCGTTTCAATCCACTCTTTCTCCACGCGACGGTCGGGCTGGGCAAAACGCATCTGTTGCAGGCGATCGCCGCAGAATCGCTGAAGCAGAATCCGAAATCGCGGGTCGTCTATCTGACGGCTGAGTATTTCATGTGGCGGTTCGCCACCGCGATCCGCGACAACAACGCACTGACGCTGAAAGAACAGCTGCGCGACATCGACCTCCTCATCATCGACGACATGCAGTTCCTGCAGGGCAAGTCGATCCAGCACGAATTCTGCCATTTGATCAACATGCTGCTCGACAGCGCCAAGCAAGTGGTGGTCGCTGCCGACCGGCCGCCGTCGGAATTGGAGTCGCTGGAGCCTCGCGTCCGCTCGCGCCTCAACGGCGGCGTCGCGCTGGAAATGTCAGCCCCGGATTTCGCCATGCGTATCGGTATGCTCAAGCTCAGGCTTGCCACCGCCAAGATCGACGATGAGTCGCTCGATATTTCCGAAGAGATCCTCAACCACGTCGCCCGCACGGTGACCGGCAGCGGACGCGAACTCGAAGGTGCCTTCAACCAGCTTTTGTTTCGCCAATCCTTCGAACCGCAGATCACCATCGACCGCATCGACGAGATCCTTGGCCACATCTATCGTTCGGGCGAACCCAAACGGGTGCGTATCGAGGACATCCAGCGCATCGTCGCGCGCCACTACAACGTGTCGAAGACCGAACTTCTGTCGAACCGGCGCACACGCACCATCGTCAAGCCACGGCAGGTCGCCATGTATCTGTCGAAGGTGATGACGCCGCGCTCGCTGCCGGAGATTGGGCGGCGGTTCGGCGGCCGTGACCATACGACCGTGCTGCATGCGGTGCGCAAGATCGAGGATCTTTCCGGTGCCGACAACACACTGGCGCAGGAACTCGAATTGCTGAGAAGGCTGATCAACGACCAGGCCTGACGGCCCGAAAAACGCCGGCTCGCGGACTTCGGCCTTTTTATCCCCAGAAAGCCCGTGCAGCCGGCCCGAACCGGTGGCGCGGGCTTGCGTTTGCCGGGTTTTTCCTGTCAGTTTACGCAGATTCTGAGCCTGTTCAGACCTTTCGCGGGGCGCCGCTTGCCGGAGACCCGTTCATTCATTCAAGCGAGCCTGTTTCGTCATGCGTGTTATCCTGGAACGGTCAAATCTCCTGAAGTCGCTCAACCATGTTCACCGCGTGGTCGAGCGGCGCAACACCATTCCGATCCTGTCGAACGTGCTGCTCAGCGCCGAGGGGGCCAGCCTTGAAATGAAGGCGACCGACCTCGACCTGGAGGTGACCGAAGCAACGCCGGCAAAGGTCGAGCGTGGCGGGGCGACGACGGTCCCGGCGCATCTGCTCTACGACATCGTGCGCAAGCTTGCCGACGGCGCGGAGGTGGCGCTGAAGACCGACGAAGACGGCAACGCCATGACGGTAACGTCGGGACGCTCGAGCTTCCGCCTGCAATGCTTGCCGCAGTCCGACTTTCCCGAGCTTTCAGCCGGGTCGTTCTCGCATATTTTCCGGCTCGATTCCGTCGGACTAAAGGGCCTCATCGAAAAGACCCAGTTCGCCATCTCGACCGAGGAGACGCGCTATTATCTGAACGGCATCTATCTGCACACGCACGAAGCCGGCGGCAAGCTGAAGCTGCGCTCGGTCGCGACCGATGGCCACCGGCTGGCGCGCGCCGAGATCGATGCGCCGGCAGGCTCTGAGGGCATGCCTGGCGTCATCATCCCGCGAAAGACGGTCAGCGAGCTGCAAAAGCTGGTCGACGATCCCGATGTTGCAGTGACGACCGAGCTGTCGGACACCAAGATCCGTTTCACCATCGGCAGCGTCATCTTGACCTCCAAGCTGATCGACGGCACTTTCCCGGACTACCAGCGCGTCATTCCGACCGGCAACGACAAGAAGCTGATTATCGATCGCCAGAGTTTCGCCGCTGCCGTCGATCGCGTTTCGACCATTTCGTCCGAACGCGGCCGGGCGGTGAAGCTTACGATCGCCGAAGGGCAGGTCACGCTTGCGGTCAACAACCCGGATTCGGGCAGTGCCACCGAGGAATTGGCGGCCGACTATTCGTCCGATCCGATCGAGATCGGCTTTAACGCCAAATACCTGCTCGACGTTGCCGCGCAACTGACCGGCACGGAGGCGAAGTTCATGCTGGCGGATGCCGGTTCCCCGACGCTGATCCACGACATGGCCGACGAGACCGCGCTTTACGTGCTGATGCCGATGCGGGTGTAGGGCCCGAACGGGGCCATCTTGCTGTCGTGACCAGATCTGCAAAACCGCAGCAGACCTACATAAGTAAGCTTACACTTACGAATTTCCGCAACTATGCGGCGTTGGCAATCGACCTTGATCCCGGCGCTGTGGTTTTCTCCGGCGACAATGGCGCCGGCAAGACCAATCTGCTTGAAGCGATCTCGCTGCTCACGCCAGGCCGCGGCCTGCGCCGCGCACCCTATGCCGAGGTGGCGCGCGAAGGCGGCGACGGTGGCTTTGCGCTGCATGCCCGGCTTGACGGACCGGAAGGCCAGGTCGAGATCGGTACCGGGATTGCTGGCAGCGACAGCGAAGGCGGCAGGCGGGTGCGGATCAACGGCGCAGCCGCGCGCTCAGCCGAAGACATGCTGGAATGGCTGCGCGTGGTCTGGCTGACACCGGCCATGGACGGGCTGTTCCCCGGGCCGGCGGCCGACCGCCGGCGCTTCCTCGACCGGCTGGTGCTGGCGATCGATCCCGGCCACGGCCAGCGCGCGCTTGACTACGAAAAGGCAATGCGCGGCCGCAACAGGCTGCTCGCCGACGGTTCACGTGACGGTGCCTGGTTCGATGCGATCGAGATGCAAATGGCCGAGACCGGCGTGGCAATTGCCGCGGCGCGTGCCGAACTGGTGCGCCTGCTCGCCGGCATGATCGACCGGCTGCCCGGCGATGGACCGTTCCCGCAAGCTGACATCGGCATCTCGGGCGAACTGGAAGGCGAAATCGGTATGTTGCCGGCCGTCGACGTCGAGGAACGGTTCCGTCGTGCGCTTGCCCAGGGGCGCGACCGCGACCGCACCGCCGGACGCACGCTCGACGGTCCGCACCGTTCCGACCTTGTGGTGCGCCACCGGCCCAAGGCGATGCCGGCCGAGCTCTGTTCGACCGGCGAGCAGAAGGCGCTGCTGGTCGGCATTGTCTTGTCGCATGCGCGGCTAACCGGCGAGATGTCGGGCATGACGCCGATCCTGCTGCTCGACGAGATTGCTGCCCATCTCGACGGCGGTCGACGGGCGGCCTTGTTCTCGATCCTGGAGGAGCTGAACTGCCAGGCTTTCATGACCGGGACCGATGCCGCATTGTTTGACAGCCTCAAGGGACGCGCGCAGTTCCTGACCGTCGATCACGGTACGGTCAGGCCGACCATTTGAACTTCCTCCATGGCACATTTCTGAGCCGCATGGATGGCGCTGACAAGCTTTCTCCTCCGCTATATGGTCCGGCGATGATCACAGCCGCCCTCACCGATGAAGAACTCGAACGCTACGCCCGCCACATCGTGCTGCCCGAAATCGGCGGCGCCGGCCAGCAGCGGCTGAAGCGGGCGCGGGTGCTGGTCATCGGCGCCGGCGGATTGGGAGCGCCGGTGCTCGAATATCTCGCCGCCGCAGGGATTGGCACCCTCGGTATCGTCGACGACGACATCGTTTCGCTTTCCAACCTGCAACGACAAGTGATCCACGCCACGGGCGATGTCGGCGTGGCGAAAACCGACAGCGCCAGGGCGGCGATCGTCCGCATCAATCCAAACGTCGTCGTGGAAGAGCACAATTTCAGGCTGACCGTGGACAACGCCCCTGCTCTCATTGCCCGTTATGACATCGTCGTTGACGGCTCCGACAATTTCGAGACACGCTACGCTGTAGCCGACGCCTGCGCCGCCGAGGGCCGGCCGCTCGTGCATGCGGCCGTTGGCCGCTTCGACGGCTCGGTCACCGTGCTGAAGCCGTTCGAAACCGGTCCGGACGGCACGTTGAACCCAAGCTACCGCGATCTCTTTCCCGAGGCGCCGCCGCCGGGACTGGTGCCATCCTGTGCGGTGGCCGGCATTGTCGGCGCGCTGACCGGGGTCATCGGCACGCTGCAGGCCATGGAAGCGATCAAGCTGATCACCGGGATTGGCGAGCCGCTGGTCGGACGACTGCTGCTCTACGATGCGCTGGCGGCACGCTTCGACACGATCCGCTACAAGCGAACCAGCCGGTGAGCCTGCCTGCCGACGTTTCCATCGTGCAGCTTGCGGCCGATTTCGACCGTTGGGACGAGGTGCTGGCGCTGGTCATGCGCGCCTTCGCCTTCATGGACGGGGTTATTGACCCGCTGTCCTCGGCGCATCGGCTCACCGTTGAAAATCTCAGGGCTAGAGCCCTGGAGGAGACAGCATTCCTGGCGCTGAAGGAAAACGAGATCGTCGGTTGCGTCTTCGTCCTGAAGCGGGCAGACGACTTCTATATTGGAAAGCTCGCGGTCGAGCCGGTTATTCAGGGACAAGGCGTTGGAAAACAGCTGATGCAGGCCGTCGAAGATCTTGCCCGCAGCCACAACAGGACCGCCATCGAGCTCCAGACCCGGATCGAGCTGACCGGAAATCACGCAGCCTTTGCCCGCCTCGGTTTTCGAGAAACCGAACGGACAGCGCACAGGGGCTACGACCGGCCGACCTCAATCACCATGCGCAAGGCGCTTTCGTAAGCCAATGCTATCCAACGACGAGCGCGGTTGCTGCGGCAAGACCGTGCCGGCGTGACGGCAGGTCACGCCCGCAACGGCAGCACGCGGTCGGGCGGGCGATGACCGTCGAAGAAGGCGCGGATGTTGATGATCACCTTCTCGCCCATGTCGATACGGCCTTCGAGCGTCGCCGAACCCATATGCGGCAACAGCACGACCTTGCCTTTGTGGGCGAGCTTCAGCAGCTTGCTGTTCAGCGCCGGCTCGTGCTCGTAGACGTCGAGGCCGGCGCCGGCGATCTTGCCGTCATGGATGAGCTTGACCAACGATTCCTCGTCAATGATATCGCCGCGCGCGGTGTTGACTATGTAAGCTGACGGTTGCAGAAGCGCCAGCCGCCGCGCCGAAAGCAGGTGGAAGGTTGCCGGTGTCGATGGGCAATTGACCGAGATAATGTCCATGCGGGCGAGCATCTGGTCGAGGCTTTCCCAATACGTCGCCTCCAACTCGTCCTCGATTGCCGGCAGCACGCGGTGGCGGTTGTGGTAGTGGATCGAGAGGCCAAAGGCCTTGGCGCGCCTGGCGACGGCGGTGCCGATGCGACCCATGCCGACGATGCCGAGCCGTTTGCCCCAGATGCGCCGGCCGAGCATCCAGGTCGGCGACCAGCCCGCCCATTTCTTATCGCCGGTCAGCACGTTGGCGCCTTCGGCCAGCCGCCGCGGCACGGCCAGCATCAGCGCCATGGTCATGTCGGCCGTATCTTCGGTCAACACGTTCGGCGTGTTGGTGACGGTGATGCCTTTCTTGGCCGCTGCCGCAACATCGATCTTGTCGACGCCATTGCCGAAATTGGCGATCAGCTTGAGGTTGTCGCCAGCCTGGGCAATCAGCGCCGCATCGATATTGTCGGTCACGGTCGGCACCAGCACGTCGGCCTCCTTGACCGCCGCCACTAATTCCGGCTGCGTCATCGGCCTGTCCTCGACATTCAAGCGGGCGTCGAACAATTCGCGCATGCGGGTCTCGACCGGGTCGGGCAATTTGCGCGTGATGATGACGAGGGGCTTCTTTTTGCCTGCCATTGTTTCCTCGAACCCGATCTCGTTGAGACCTCTTTAACCAAGAACGGCGAAACTGAGAGCCGATCGCGGTACCGGTCATCCATGTAACAAGCGGTTCCGCCGAAGACAAAGAAAAAGGGGCGAAGGCCGATGGGCCGGCGCCGAAAGGAACGAAAGTGTCTGGTTTCGCGTCGCTCCGCCTGACCCTCAGTGCAGCATTCCTCGGCGCTCTCATCCATAGCCCACTGGTGATGGCGCAAAGTGCCGCGGCACCTGCCCAGAGCGTCACGCTCGGACCAAGCGGCTTGCCGCTGCCGCGCTTCGTTAGCCTGAAATCCGGCCGCGTCAACTCGCGCGTTGGGCCGGGCGTCAACTATTCCGTCGACTGGATGTATATGAAGCCAGGCCTGCCGATGGAGATCATCCAGGAGTTCGATACGTGGCGCCGGGTGCGCGATGCCGACGGCTCGGAAGGCTGGATCAATCAGTCGCTGCTATCGGGCCGCCGCACGGCGATCGTCGCCCCCTGGCAGCGCGGCAAGGACGCTCGCGTCAACCTCCTCGACGACCCGGCAAAAGATGCAGGCGTCATCGCGATCCTCGAACCGGGGGTGATGGGCACGATCAAGTCCTGCGATGGCCAGTGGTGCGAAATGACCTTCGACGGCCACACCGGCTGGCTCGCGCAGTCGCTGGTCTGGGGTGCCTATCCCGGCGAAAAGGTCAAGAACTGACTTTTCCGAACCGGAGGTCGGACCAGCGCTGCAAGCACGGATCCGGCATTTGTTTCGCTGATCTTCGGTTCGGGGATGGTTTAGCGGCCGATGCGGCCGAGATGGGTGTCCTGAAAACTGCTCGACAGCTTCAAGCCATAGCCCAGAGCGCGGTCGATGGCGATGTGGGCGATCCAGATCAGCGCAACAGCTATCGCCATTGCATTGTCAAAGACGCTGCCGACAAGCGCCAGCAGAACGGGCAAGATCAGAATGTGCAAGGCGTTGTAGGCGACGGCCCCGACGCGCGGCCCCGCCATGTAACCAAGCATCGACAGGTCGGGCGCCAGAATGAGCGCTGCAAATAGCCACCAGGAAACACCGGCCATTGCATAGAAGACAAGAGCCGCCACCGCGACGGCGACCCATTCGAGCCGGAGCGTCAAATCCAGGAATTTCATAAGGCGCCGGTCAGTCGCAGCGTTTCGGACGCAGTCTCACCACGATATCGACATTGGCGATCTCCATGCCTTCCGGCGGTTCCGGCAGGTTGGAAACCGTCACCGGGCCGCTGTCGATATCGAAGATCCTGTTTTCGCCCTCGATATAGAAATGATGGTGATCGGAGGTGTTGGTGTCGAAATAAGTCTTCGATCCCTCGACGGCAAGGATGCGCAGAAGACCGGCCTGGGTAAACTGGTGCAGAGCATTGTAGACGGTGGCCAGGGACACCGGCACGCCAGCGGCAAGCGCCTCCTCGTGCAGTTCCTCGGCCGAAAGATGGCGGTCGCCCTTAGCGAAAAGCAGATCGGCCAGCGCGATGCGCTGGCGTGTCGGCCTCAGACCGGCCTCGCGAACCCGCTTGTCCACAGCGACATTATCCTTCCGGCAACCCAGATCCATCTACCCGTCGCGCTCACAGTTCCGCCTCAGACACGCCCAAAATGGCAGAAATAGAGCATCTGCCGAAACTGAACGTGTCGTGACATATATTCTGTCGACCGAATGCGATCAATAGCGCGCATTGACCCGGGCAGACGGGCAGGTTAAGCGCAAACGCCGGTTTCCGGCCTGAAACAGATTGTGTTAGGAAACCACCGAGAAGGGCGCCTATCGCCCGGGACGATCACGGGGACGAGATTGATGGCGGGTTCGAAATCCAGCTACGGTTACGAGGAATTGCTTGCCTGCGCCCGCGGCGAGCTGTTCGGACCGGGAAATGCGCAGCTGCCCTATCCGCCGATGCTGATGTTCGACCGCATCACCGAGATCAGCGAAACTGGCGGTGCGTTCGACAAGGGTTTCATCCGCGCGGAATTCGATATCAAGCCGGATTTGTGGTTTTTCGCCTGCCATTTCATCGGCAATCCGATCATGCCGGGATGCCTGGGCCTGGACGCCATGTGGCAGTTGACGGGGTTCTATCTCGGATGGCTCGGTGAACCCGGCAAGGGGATGGCGCTGTCGACCGGCGAGGTGAGGTTCAAAGGCATGGTCACGCCCTCGGTCAAGAAAGTGGAGTATGGCGTCGACTTCAAGCGAGTGATGCGCGGTCGGCTTGTGCTTGGCATCGCCGATGGCTGGCTGAAGGCAGATGGCGAGCCCATATACGCGGCAACGGATCTGAAGGTCGGTCTGTCCAAGCAACCGGCCGCCGTCTGAACGAAGACCCTACAGTGCCACGTCTTGGACGTCCAAAGGACGCTGTAGCACTTTAATTTGCGCATGGTTCCGTTCCGGAAATTGATTTCAGGTTCGGGGTCCGCGCTGGAAGGAGTTGCGAATGAGACGGGTCGTAGTCACAGGTCTCGGCATCGTGTCGTCGATCGGCAACAATGCCAACGAGGTGCAGACCTCGCTTCACGATGCCAGATCCGGCATCAGCTTCTCCGACTCTTTCGCCGAGCATGGCTTCCGTTGCCGGGTGTGGGGTGCGCCGACGCTGGATCCATCGGGCATGATCGACCGTCGTGCCATGCGCTTCCTGTCGCAGGGTGCTGCCTGGAACCACGTCGCAATGGACCAGGCGATCGCAGACGCCGGCCTCGACGAGACCGACATCACCAACGAGCGCACCGGCATCGTGATGGGCTCCGGCGGACCGTCGACCCGAGCAATCGTCGAAGCGGCCGAGACCACGATCAAGAACGGCAGTCCCAAGCGGATCGGGCCGTTCGCGGTGCCAAAGGCGATGTCGTCGACCGCGTCGGCGACGCTTGCCACCTGGTTCAAGATCCACGGCGTCAACTATTCGATCTCATCGGCCTGCTCGACGTCTGCGCATTGCATCGGCAATGGCTACGAGCTGATCCAGTGGGGCAAGCAGGACATCGTCTTCGCCGGCGGCCATGAGGATCTCGACTGGACGATGTCGGATCTCTTCGATGCCATGGGCGCGATGTCGTCCAAGTTCAACGACAGGGCATCGGTCGCCTCCCGCGCCTACGACGTCGATCGCGACGGTTTCGTCATTGCCGGCGGCGCCGGCGTGCTGATTCTTGAAGAGCTCGAGCATGCCAAGGCCCGCGGCGCCAAGATCTATGCCGAGATCGTCGGCTATGGCGCGACCTCGGACGGCTACGACATGGTGGCGCCATCGGGCGAAGGCGCGGCGCGCTGCATGAAGCAGGCGCTCGCAACGGTGTCCTCGCCGGTCGACTACATCAATACACACGGCACCTCGACGCCGGTCGGCGACTCCAAGGAAATGGGCGCCATCCGCGAGGTGTTCGGCGAGAAGATGCCTTTCATCACGTCGACCAAATCGCTGACCGGCCATTCGCTGGGTGCGGCCGGCGTGCAGGAATCGATCTACTCGATCCTGATGATGCAAGGCGGCTTCATCGGCGAGAGCGCCCACATTGACAACCTCGATCCGGAATTCGAAGGCATGCCGATCGTGCGCAAGCGCATCGACGAAGCCAGGATCGACACCGTTTTGTCCAATTCGTTCGGTTTCGGTGGCACCAACGCTACGCTGATTTTCCAGCGCTATTCCGCATAAGGATTTGCCGACCATGGACGGATTGATGAAGGGCAAGCGCGGGCTTGTCATGGGTGTTGCCAACGATCACTCGATCGCCTGGGGTATCGCCCGCAAACTGTCCGAACATGGCGCGGACCTCGCCTTCACCTATCAGGGTGAGGCCTTCGGGCGCCGGGTCAAGCCGCTCGCCGAGAAATTGGGTGCATCCCTGGTGGTGCCTTGCGACGTCGAGGACAGCGTGTCGGTCGCCGCGACCTTCGAGACTTTGGGCAAGGCGTGGGGCGGGCTGGATTTCGTCGTCCATGCCATCGGCTTTTCCGACAAGAACGAGCTGAAAGGCCTCTACGCCGACACCAGTCGTGACAACTTCATCCGCACCATGGTGATCTCCTGCTACTCCTTCACCGAGGTCGCCCGCCACGCCGCCACATTGATGAAGGATAGCGGTTCGATGATCACGCTGACCTATGCCGGTTCGGTCCGTGTCATGCCGAACTACAACGTCATGGGTGTCGCCAAGGCCGGGCTGGAGGCCAGCGTCCGCTATCTCGCCAACGACTACGGCCCGCGCGGCATCAGGGTGAACGGCATATCGGCGGGACCGGTACGGACGCTTGCGGGCGCCGGGATTTCCGACGCACGCCACATGTTCTCCTACCAGCAGCGCAACTCGCCGCTACGTCGCACGGTAACGATCGACGAAGTCGGCGGCTCCGCGCTCTATTTGCTGTCCGACCTGTCCTCCGGCGTCACCGGCGAAATCCACTATGTCGATTCCGGCTATCACATCGTGTCCATGCCGACGCTTGACGAGTTGAAGCAGACCGACGGCGGGCGGGAATAGCGCGAGCGACGTGTCGCCGGCTGGCCCCGCAGCGTCTCAGCGTCTCGCCGAGAAGATCTTGAACATGCCGTCGCGGGCGAACTCCGCATGGCTGGAGAAGGCGGCCGCCAGCACCGGTTCGTAGGGAAGCTGACGGTTTGCCACCATGAACAGCCGGCCGCCCGGCTTCAACGCCTTGCCTGCCGCGCGAATCATGCCGGCACCGATTTCCGGCTCAGTCGCCCGGCTGCGGTGAAAGGGCGGGTTCATGACGACCACATCGTAGCGGCGCTCGACCGGCTCGCTCAAAAGATCTATCCAGAAGAAACTTGGCTCCACGCCTGTGTTGCCGACATTGGCTTTCGCCGCCTCCAGCGCTTCGAAATCCGCTTCGTAAAGGTCAAGCGCCGATATGCCGGGTGAGCGGGCGGCGACTTCGGCGGCGACATAGCCCCAGCCGGCACAGAAATCCGCAACGCTGCCACGCAGATCGTTGGGCAGATTTTCGACCAGCAGCTTCGATCCCGCATCGATCTTGTCGAACGAAAACATGCCTGGGGCCGTGCGGAAGCGGTCCTCGACCACCAAGTCCGCATTGGCGGCGCGAAGCGTTGCCGCGGCAACGATATCGGCCGGCCTGCGAAACCAGAAGGCAATGCCGTGATGCTTCGGCAGGTGGCCTTCGATCGGCACAAGGGCGCCGATATGCTTGCGCAGGCTGGCGACGCCATCGTCCTTGCCGCCGGCGACGACGATCAACCCGCCTGGTGCCACGCGTTCGACCGCTTCGGCGACGCGCAACTCGTTTCGGCCGCGATGGCGGCCGGCGAGCACAAATGCCGCGTCGAAAGTCTCGCCTTCGACCTGCGGCGTGACCGTGAAGCCGGATGCCTGCAAGGCGCGAAAATGCGGCCGGAAGCCTTGGACGAGATGAAGCCTGGCATCAAACCCCTCAGGCAGGCGAAAGCCGGGCTCGGCACCGAGAAAGAGAATGCGTTCATCCTTTCCTGGCAGGGAAACAGCCCCGGCCTCGAATGGATGGAAAAGCGTCTTCAGCGGCTCGGCGGACATTCACCACTCTTGAACTGCAAGGCTGTTGTTGAGTCGCAAACGGGCGCGACCTTCCGGCGCGCCCGCTTCGATTGCATCGCTAGATCAGCTTAGGCGGCGTTTTCTTCGCCTTCGCTCTTCTTGTCGCGCACGATTTCCTTGCCGGTGGCCTGGTCAACGACCTTCATCGACAGGCGAACCTTGCCGCGCTCGTCGAAGCCCATCAGCTTGACCCAGACCTTGTCGCCTTCCTTGACCACATCGGAGGTCTTGGCGACGCGGTCATTGGCGAGCTGCGAGATGTGGACGAGGCCGTCACGCGGACCGAAGAAATTGACGAAAGCGCCGAAGTCGGCGGTCTTGACGACCGTGCCTTCGTAGATTTCACCGACTTCCGGCTCGGCAACAATGGTGTGTATCCATTTCTTCGCCGCCTCGATCTCCTTGGCATTGGCCGAAGCGATCTTGACCGTGCCGTCGTCCTCGATGTTGATCTTGGCGCCGGTCTTTTCGACGATCTCGCGGATGACCTTGCCACCCGAGCCGATCACGTCGCGGATCTTGTCGGTCGGGATGTGCATGACCTCAATGCGCGGCGCGAACTCGCCGAGCTCGGCACGTGCGCCGGACAGCGCGTGGGCCATTTCGCCGAGAATGTGCTGACGGCCCTCCTTGGCCTGGTCGAGCGCGATCTTCATGATCTCCTCGGTGATGCCCTCGATTTTGATGTCCATCTGCAGCGAGGTGATGCCGTAGGCGGTGCCGGCAACCTTGAAATCCATGTCACCGAGGTGGTCCTCGTCGCCAAGGATGTCGGAGAGCACGGCGAAGCGCTCGCCTTCCTTGATCAGGCCCATTGCAATGCCGGCGACCGGCTTGGCCAGCGGCACGCCGGCGTCCATCAGCGCCAGCGAGGTGCCGCAGACGGTAGCCATCGACGACGAGCCGTTGGACTCGGTGATCTCCGAAACGACGCGCAACGTATAGGGGAACTGGTCGGCGGTCGGCAGCATCGGCCGGATGGCGCGCCAGGCGAGCTTGCCATGGCCGATTTCGCGGCGGCCCGGCGAACCCATGCGGCCGGTTTCACCGACCGAATAGGGAGGGAAGTTGTAGTGCAGGAGGAACTTCTCCTTGTACATGCCGGTCAGCGAATCGACATACTGCTCGTCCTCGCCGGTGCCGAGCGTGGCGACGACCAGCGCCTGGGTCTCGCCGCGGGTGAACAGCGCCGAGCCGTGCGTGCGCGGCAGGACGCCGACTTCCGAGACGATCTTGCGGACCGTCTTCAGGTCGCGGCCGTCGATGCGCGAACCGGTGTCGAGGATGTTCCAGCGCACGACCTTGGCCTGGAGTTCCTTGAACACGGTGCCGATCTGTTCGGACGTGTATTTAGCCTCTTCGCCTTCTGCCGGCGCGAACGCGGCCTTGACCTTCGCCTTGACAGCGTCGACGGCGGCATAGCGCTTTTGCTTGTCGGTGATCTTGTAGGCGTCGCGAAGCTCGCCTTCGACGATCTTCAGCATCTCGGCTTCAAGTGCGGAATAGTCCGGCGCGGTGAAGTCGCGCGGGTCCTTGGCGGCGACTTCGGCCAGCTTGATGATCGCGTCGATCACCGGCTGGAAGCCCCTGTGGCCGAACATGACGGCGCCGAGCATCAGGTCCTCGCCGAGTTCCTTGGCTTCGGACTCGACCATCAGCACGGCGTCGGCGGTGCCGGCGACGACTAGGTCGAGCTTCGATTCCTGCATCTCGTCGACATGCGGGTTGAGCACGTATTCGCCGTTGATGTAGCCGACGCGGGCGCCGCCAACCGGGCCCATGAACGGCACGCCGGACAAGGTCAAGGCGGCGGATGTGGCGACGATCGACAGAATGTCCGGGTCATTTTCGAGATCGTGCTGGACGACGGTGACGACGATCTGGGTGTCGTTCTTGTAGCCCTCGGCGAAGAGCGGGCGGATCGGGCGGTCGATCAGGCGGGAAACCAGCGTTTCCTTCTCGCTCGGACGGCCTTCACGCTTGAAATAGCCACCCGGGATCTTGCCGGCGGCGTAAGTCTTTTCCTGGTAGTTGACCGTCAGCGGAAAGAAGTCGAGGCCGGGCTTCGGCTCTTTCATCGAGACGACGGTGGCGAGAACCTTGGTTTCGCCATAGGTGGCCAGCACGGCGCCATCAGCCTGACGTGCGATCTTGCCGGTTTCGAGAATGAGCGGACGGCCGCCCCATTCGATTTCCACTTTGTGGTAATTGAACATGTCTTGTCCTTCGTATGCGGAAAGGGCCGCGCCGTTTCAGCGTGCGCGGATGCCCCTTTCCCTTGGCTTCCTTTCTCGGGCAGCCACGGGCAAGACAACGGGAGGCTCGGCTTATTCGGCGCGGTGCCGCACGAGCGTCCTGCAATCCTGCCCCATGACCGTCCATGGGCGGTTTCGAGCGGCCCTCTGCTGTTTCGAAACCGGGTTGGCCAATCGATCCGACTGGCCTTGCGCGTGAACCCGAAAACCAGGTTTTCGGAATATATCCTGCGCAAATCTAAACTTCCGAGCGTCCTTTGCGCATCCAACCGATGCGCGGCGCTCTACTTCCTTCATTGGAGCCTTGGATGATCCTATGCTCCAATGCGCGACCGGCGGGCTCTCGAAAGAACCCGCCGGTCAATTCGTCAACGGCGCAGACCGAGCTTCTCGATCAGCGTCTGATAGCGCGCGTCGTCCTTGCGCTTGAGATAATCAAGCAGGCTGCGGCGCTGGGAAACGAGAGCGAGCAGACCACGGCGGGAATGGTTATCCTTCTTGTGGTCCTTGAAATGGTCGGTCAGGTTCTTGATGCGCTCGGAAAGGATAGCCACCTGGACTTCCGGAGACCCGGTGTCGCCCTTGGCGGTTGCGAATTCGCCCATCAATTCCTTCTTGCGTTCGGCAGTAATCGACATCGTGTTTTTCCTTGTCTGTTTGAGGAAACGGGACGCCCTCAGCCGGGATGTCGTCCAGCAGGGGCCGGTGCAAGCCACGCGTCAAAGCGCGAAGCTGCGGCGCATATAGTGCAATTCCGACAAAAAGGCCAGCCTAATTCACAAGCCGGCTTTTTGCTGCATAAACGGGCACTTCCGCCTAGTCAGAGCCATTTCTTCCATTTGAAGTACGCAAAGAGCCCGACCGCAACAACCGCCATGAAGGCGAGCGACAGGGGATAGCCGTAATAGGCCTTCAGCTCCGGCATGTTCCAGGGCGAGGTGTCGGGGTCAAAATTCATGCCCCATACGCCGACAAGAAAGGTAAGCGGCATGAAGATCACCGAGACGATCGTCAGATAGCTGATGACGTCGTTGGTGCGCGCCTGGCTGAGCGACAAGTGCATCTCGATCAAGCCGGTCAGCATGTCGCGCTGGGTTTCGACCAGTTCGATCAATCGCAGCGAATGATCGAGCGTGTCGTTCAGGAATATCTTGGTCTCGGCCTTCACATAGGGCACGTCGTTGCGGATCATGGTCGCCAGTGCATCGCGCATCGGCCAAAGCACGCCCTTCAGCACATTGGCATCGCGCCGCAATTCGTGAAGCTGCCGCATCTGGTGCTTGTGCGCCTGGTTCAGCATCTGGTCCTCGATGCTGTCGACCAATTCGCCGGCAGCCTCGATCGGCGGGAAATAGCTGTCGACGATGGCGTCGATCAAAGCGTAGGCGAGATAGTCGGCGCCGCGCGAGCGTAACCGGTTAGGCACCGAGCTTGCGATCCGCTTGCGCACGGGATCGAATGGGTCGCCTTCACGCTCCTGGAAGGTGACGACAAAGTTCTTGCCGAAGAAGACCGTGATCTGTTCGTAGCGATGCGCGGTGACATCGTCGATCATCCTGACGACGACAAAGGCATGGTCCTCGAAGAAATCCACCTTCGGCCGCTGGCCCGTGTTGACGACATCTTCCAGCGCCAGCGGATGCAGGTTGAAAATCCGGCCGATCTCCTCGATCAGCTGAATGTTGGCGAGGCCTGTGCAGTCGAGCCAGATGACCGGCCAATTGTGGCAATGGGTGTTGACGTCGTCGATGCTGGCATTGTCGATCGTCTTGAACTTCTCGGGCGAGATCAACGTCAGCCTGAGCTCGGAACGGCGTGCCGCCGGGTCGGCGATCAGCGTGCCGGGCGAAGCCCCGACCGGCGGCCGCCGTGTATTGAGCACCGCCCGCTTCCGGCCCGTCTCAGCCTTTGCCATGTGCCCCCTCGAGTGCAGCGTCGGATGGCCCTACGGCGCCGCGCATCCCTTCCGACGGCAAACGACGCCGTAGCCTTGTTGATTTAGCGCATGATCCTTTCCCAAAATAGAATCCGGTTTGGAGATCATACGCCGAGAGACAGCTGTTACCCGATAAAGACCCGCTTTGGCTTGAACATGCCTTGCTCGATGGCGCCGATGGCGACCAGCTTGCCGCGCGCGGTGGCGCAGGCCTCCTCTGCCTCCACCGGCGCGTCACGGCCGCGAATGATGACCGGATTGCCGAGGCGGATTTTGGTTGCCGCATCATCGCTGATCGCGACCTGTGGCAGGCATTCGAGTGCCGCGGCGGTGTCAACCAGAAGTGCATCGATGGCACCGAAGTCGATCGGGGCGTCTGCGGCTTGCGGCTCGCCCTGCTCGCCGAAGCGGGCGGCTTCCAACTCGGCCACCGTGACGAAATCTTCCTGCGTAAACGGTTCGACCTCGACCCGCCGCAGCTCGGCGATGTGGCCGAAACAGCCGAGGTCGCGGCCCATGTCGCGGGCCAGCGAGCGGACATAGGTGCCCTTGCCGCATTCGACCTCGAAGATGGTGCGATCGGCCTTATGCTCGACCAGGTCGAGCCGGCCGATCTCGACCTCGCGTGCTGGAATGTCGACCGTCTCGCCATCGCGGGCAAGGTCATAGGCGCGCTCGCCGGCGATCTTGATCGCCGAGAATTGCGGCGGTGTCTGCATGATCACGCCGGTATATTTCGAAAGCAGCGCCAGCACGTCGGCTTCCGCCGGACGGCGGTCCGAGCTTTTGGTCGCCGGGCCTTCGAGGTCGTCGGTCGAACGCTCCTCGCCCCAGGCAACCGTGAAGCGGTAGACCTTGGCACCGTCCTGGACGTAAGGCACCGTCTTGGTCGCTTCACCAAGTGCGATCGGCAGCATGCCGGACGCCAGCGGGTCGAGCGTGCCGGCATGACCGGCCTTCTCCGCCTGGAACAGCCACTTGATCTTGGAGACGGCTTCGGTCGAGCCCATGCCGACCGGCTTGTCCAGTATCAGCCAGCCCGAGATCGGCCGGCCCTTCTTCTTGCCGCGGCGCGCCACTATTCGCTGTCCTTCCGGTCGTCCTTGTCTTTGTCGTCGGCGCTGAGATCGCGCGCCACTTCGGGCGAGTGCAGCAATTCGTTGATCTTCTGGAAATTGTCGTAGCTGGTGTCGAGCCGGAAGCGGAATTCCGGCATGTACTTCATCTGCCGCAGCGCGCCGGAGACGCGGCCGCGGACGAACTTCGCATGCTTGTTGAGCGCTTCGACCACCGCACCGGCATCCTTGGCGCCAAGCGGCGAGACGAAGGCGGTGGCGATCTTCAGATCGGGCGACATGCGCACTTCGGAGACCGAGACCACGGCATTCTCGATCAGCGGATCGAGGATCTCGCCGCGCTGCAAGGTCTCGGACAGCGCATGGCGCACCTGCTCGCCGACGCGCAGCATGCGCTGGGATGGGCCTGATATGGTTGAACGGGGCATTTTTCTCTATCCTGAAATCGTGGGGCGCGGGATAGGACCGCACCACATGTCTCATATGGTTTGGGCGGCGGTCTTTCGACCACCGCCCGGTCTCGATGGATGCCCGAACTCGAACGTTCGAGCTCAGAGCGTCCTGGTCACCATCTCGACGCGGAAGCACTCGATGACGTCACCGACGCGCATGTCCTCGTAGTTCTGGAAGGCCATGCCGCATTCCTGGCCGCCCGGAACTTCCGAAACCTCATCCTTGAAGCGCTTCAGGGTCTTCAGCGTGCCTTCGTGGATGACGACGTTGTCGCGGATCAGGCGGACGCCCGCACCACGCTCGACCTTGCCTTCGGTAACACGGCAACCGGCGATCTTGCCGACCTTGGTGATGTCGAAGATCTCGAGGATTTCGGCATTGCCGATGAAGGTCTCGCGACGCTCCGGGGAGAGCAGGCCGGAAAGAGCCGCTTTCACATCATCGACCAGATTGTAGATGATCGAATAGTAGCGGATCTCGATGCCTGCCGCAGCCGCGGCCGCGCGGGCCTGCGCATTGGCGCGAACGTTGAAGCCGATGATCGCAGCCCCGGAAGTTTCCGCCAGCGACACGTCGCTTTCGGTGATCCCGCCAGCCCCCGCATGGACGATGCGGGCGCGCACCTCGTCGGTGCCGAGATTGTCGAGCGCCGCGTTGATCGCCTCGATCGAGCCCTGCACGTCGCCCTTGATGACCAGCGGGAATTCCTTCAATCCGCTGGTCTGCAACTGCGACATCATCTGTTCAAGCGAGCCGCGCTGGCCGGCATGCCTGGCCACCGCCTTCTCACGCGCCAGGCGCTGGCGATATTCGGTGATCTCGCGGGCGCGGGCTTCGTTGTTGACAACGGCGAAGCGTTCGCCGGCCAGCGGCGTACCTTGCAGACCGAGGACTTCCACCGGCATTGCCGGCGGCGCTTCCTTGACCTGATCGCCGCGATCGTTGACCAGCGCGCGCACCCGGCCCCACTCGTTGCCGGCGACGAGAATGTCGCCCGGCATCAACGTGCCGGTCTGCACCAGCACGGTAGCGACTGGGCCGCGGCCCTTGTCGAGCTGGGCTTCGATGACAACGCCTTCGGCGGTGCGGTCCGGATTGGCCTTCAGGTCGAGGATTTCGGCCTGCAGCAGGATCGCTTCGAGCAACTTGTCGAGATTGATGCCCTTGGTCGCCGACACCTCGACATCCAGCACCTCGCCGCCCATCGATTCGACGAACACCTCGTGGCGCAGCAGTTCCGAGCGCACCTTCTGCGGGTCGGCGTCATGCTTGTCGATCTTGTTGATCGCCACGATGATCGGAACGCCGGCCGCCTTGGCGTGATTGATCGATTCGATCGTCTGCGGCATGACGCTGTCGTCGGCCGCCACCACGAGGATGGCGATATCGGTCGCCTGGGCGCCGCGGGCACGCATCGCGGTGAAGGCGGCGTGGCCGGGCGTGTCGATGAAGGTGATCTTGTGACCGTTCTTCTCGACCTGATAAGCGCCGATATGCTGGGTAATGCCGCCGGCTTCGCCGGACACGACGTTGGCATTGCGGATGGCATCGAGCAACGAGGTCTTGCCGTGATCGACATGGCCCATGATCGTTACCACCGGCGGACGCGGCTGCAGGTCCTCGGGACGGTCGGCGATGTTGAACAAGCCCTCTTCGATGTCGGACTCGGCGACGCGGCGGACCGTGTGGCCAAATTCGGTGGCGACGAGTTCGGCCGTGTCGGCGTCGATCACGTCGCCAGGCTTCAGGATCTGGCCCTGCTTCATGAAGAACTTGACCACGTCGACAGCGCGCTCGGACATGCGCTGCGCCAGCTCCTGGATGGTGATGGTTTCGGGCAGGATCACTTCACGCATGACTTTCTCGCGTGGCTCGTTATGCAACGCGCGCTTGAATTTCTCCTGACGGCGGCGCATCGACGAGAGCGAGCGGGCGCGCGCATCCTCGTCGGAAAGAGCCGAATTCAGCGTCAGCTTGCCGCGGCGGCGGTCTTCCTCGCCCTTGGTCGGCTTGGCAGGACGCGCCACTTCGGGCGTGACCAGACGGCGCACTGGTGCACCGGCACCGGTCCGCTTCGGCTTGACCTCTTCCTCGTCATCCACTGTCGCCAGTTCGGCAGCCAGCGGCGCACGGCGGCGCGCCTCTTCCTCGGCACGGCGGCGGGATTCGGCCTCGGCTTGCAGCCGTGCCTCTTCCTCGGCCTGACGGCGAGCCGATTCCTCGCGCTCGCGGCGGCGGCGCTCTTCATCCTCGCTGCGGCGCTTGGCTTCCTCGATGGCGCGCTGGCGATCCTCGACGTCGCGGACCTTCGAGCCCTCGAGAGCCCGGCGGCGTGCTTCCATTTCCTGGCGCGACAACTCGTTCAGCACCATGCCGCCGCGTTCGACCGGCGGCGGAGGCGGAGGCGCCTTGGGAGCTTCCTGCACGGCAGGCGCTGCCGCGACCGGCTTCGGCGTGAAGACGGACACAGGCGCTGCCGCCGGCTCCGGCTTGTCGCCGGGCAGCGAGAACTTGCGCTTCTTGGTCTCGACGACCACCGACTTGGTGCGGCCGTGCGAGAAGTTCTGGCGCACCGTGCCCTGCTCCATGCCGGGGCGCTTCAGCGTCAAGGTCTTCTTCGGCGTAACACTCAGCGTCTTGTCGTCGCCCGATTTCGTATCGCTCATTCCATATCCTCTGCGGCATCATCTTCGTCAGCAACGGCCGCAAGCATTGCCAGATCGTCCGGGGAACCGCCCCGATATCGGTCGAGCGCAACCATGCGCTTCTGGACCGCCCTGCCCGCGTCTCCCGCGAGAACGGCAGCATGTATCACATTTGTACCCCCCAATGCCAAGCTCAACTCGGCCTCGGAGAAAAGTTTGTAAGCGCGGATCGCAGGCCCGCCGAGGTGGACGGTTGCCCGTCGCGCCTGGCTTATCTTGCGGACGCCATCGTCGGAAGCCTCGGTCGCGTGGAGCACGAAAAGTGCAAGTCCGCCGCGCACGGCGCTCTCGACCTTGGTCGCTCCGAGCGCTATGGCGCCCGCCTTGCGGGCCAGGCCAAGCATGCCCAGAGCGGACCTGGAAAGCAGCGCGTCGACCATACCACCAAGATCGGCCGGCACGGTCACCTGCGCCTTAAAAGCGCGGGCAAACAGGTTTTTGGCCGCTGCCTTTTCTATATGTAGGCGGTCGGCCGTCACCCAGCAACCGCGGCCGGGCAGGTTTCTCTTGATGTCCGGAACGACGGCCGAATCCGGGCCGACGACGAAACGGATCAGCTCATCCGGTTCGGCTTGCCTGCGGGTGACGATGCAGGTGCGATCGTTCATCTCGTCCAAGGGCGGGTTCGGTGCGATGCGGTTTCACCTCACGCACCGACGGTTTCGTCAGCCGGCGCGCCCTCGGCGGCAAGCTCGTCTTCGGTGATCCAGCCAGCCTTCAGGCGAGCGGCCAAGACCATTTGCTCGGCATCGGCGCGCGACACGCCGTGGTTGGCGAGCACACCCGGGAATACCTTCGTCTCGCCGTCCTTGCGTTCCTTCCAACCGGTCAGGTCGTCGGCGGCGTAGCCGGCGAAATCCTCGATCGTCTTCACGCCGTCCTCGCCAAGCGTCACCATCATGGCGGTGGTGATGCCGGGAATCTCGCGCAATTCGTCCTTGACGCCGAGCGCCTTGCGCTTCTCGTCATGCTCGGCTTCGATCTTTTCCAGATATTCGCGGGCGCGGGTCTGGATTTCCGAAGCCGTGTCCTCGTCGAAGCCGTCGATCGACGCGATTTCACCGGAGTCGACATACGCGACCTCCTCGACGCTGGTGAAGCCTTCGGAAGCGAGCACTTGGCCGACCATCTCGTCGACGTCGAGGGCTTCCATGAACAGCGACGACCGTTCGACGAATTCCTTCTGGCGCCGTTCGCTCTCTTCCTGCTCGGTCAGGATGTCGATGTCCCAGCCGGTGAGCTGCGAGGCAAGACGGACGTTTTGGCCACGGCGGCCGATGGCCAGCGACAGCTGATCGTCGGGGACGACGACCTCGATGCGCTCGGCATCCTCATCGAGCACGACCTTGGCGACTTCCGCCGGCTGCAACGCATTGACGATGAAGGACGCGGCCGAAGGCGACCACGGAATGATGTCGATCTTCTCGCCCTGCAATTCACCGACGACCGCCTGGACGCGACTGCCGCGCATACCGACGCAGGCACCGACCGGATCGATGGAGCTGTCGCGCGAGATGACGGCGATCTTGGCGCGCGAACCCGGATCGCGGGCGACCGACTTGATCTCGATGATGCCGTCGTAGATTTCCGGCACTTCCATGGTGAACAACTTCGCCATGAACTGCGGATGGGTGCGCGACAGGAAGATCTGCGGGCCGCGCTGTTCGCGGCGCACGTCATAGACATAGGCGCGGACGCGATCGCCATATTTGTAGTTCTCGCGCGGGATCAGCTCGTCGCGGCGGATGATCGCTTCGCCACGGCCGAGATCGACGATGACGTTGCCGTATTCGACGCGCTTGACGGTACCGTTGACGATCTCGCCGATACGGTCCTTGTATTCGTCATATTGCCGGTCGCGCTCGGCCTCGCGCACCTTCTGCACGATGACCTGCTTGGCCGATTGGGCGGCGATGCGGCCAAAATCCATCGGCGGCAGCTGTTCGGCGATGAAATCGCCGAGCTGGGCGTCCGGATTGCGCTCGCGTGCCGAGGAAATGGCAATCTGGGTCGCGTAGTCATCGACCTTCTCGACCACTTCCATCAGCCGCTGCAGCTTCATCTCGCCGGTGTTGGCGTTGATGTCGGCGCGGATATTGGTTTCCTGGCCGTAGCGCGAGCGCGCGGCCTTCTGGATCGCATCGGCCATGGCGGCGATGACGATCGACTTGTCGATCGACTTTTCACGCGCGACCGCATCGGCGATCTGCAGCAGTTCAAGCCTGTTGGCGCTTACAACCATCTTCTTTCTCCCGAGCTTGTTGCCGACCTTACGGCCGGCAGCCCAATCACATTTCCTGTTCGGTTTCGTCTTCCGCACCCTCTGGTGCGTCTTCGGGTTCGCCGCGGCGTTTCCTGGCTTCCTTGCGCGCCCGATTGTCCTTCGAAAGCGCATCGCGGATAAGATCGTCGGTCAGGACCAGCCGCGCTTCGGCAATCGCATCGTAGGGAACGCGCACCGTCGGCTCCTCGCCGTAAGCGGCCTTGTCACGCTCGATCAGCACACCGTCCGCGTCGCTTTCGGCAATCTTGCCCTTGAAGCGCTTGCGGTCGGCGACGAGAACCGACGTTTCCATCTTCACCAGATGGCCGGTCCAGGCTGCAAAGTCCGATTTGCGGACCAGCGGCCGGTCGATGCCCGGCGACGATACTTCGAGATGATAAGCCTTCTCAATCGGATCATCGACATCGAGAGCCGGCGACACCGCCCGGCTGACCTCTTCACAATCCTCGACCGTCATGGTGCCGTCCTCGCGCTCGGCCATGATCTGCAGCGTCAGCCCGTTCTGGCCCGACAGGTGCACACGTACCAAGCGGAAGCCAATGGCGCGCAGTACCGGCTGAACGATCAGCGCGATGCGCGCATCGATGCCGCTTTCGCGGATGATGCGGTCGTCGCCTTCGCTTGACGTCATTGTCATTCGGTCTCTGTCGCTCGATTCCTGTTTGGTCGGCAGGTAATAAAAAAGAGCGGGACCGGGTGGACCCACTCTTCGCCATACCGACCAAGAATTTGAAGCTGATATAGACGATCATGGCCCTCGTTTCAAGCCCGTCGACAGCTCTACACCTGCGTTTGGCTCGCGAGTTCTGCCGGCCTCGTTGCTTACACCGAATTGAGGCCGCGAAATCAGGGTCTCCGACAACGTCGCCGACGATGATTTGCTACATTTTTGGAACGGCTTGCGCGTGGACGTACGCTCAGCGTCTCGTGCGCCTCGCAAGCGTGAGGGCGATACTGATGCGAAGACGATGGTTCAGCCACGGACATCACGCCGACGGATGCTCAAATCGCCGCTGAACTTACGTCTCTGCAGCAAGCAAAGTCCTACCTGCTACCCGACAGCATTGCATCGGAATTGGAGCGCGAATCAACATCGGGTGCACGCCTGTTGATCATACCGTCCCGATCTGCGCAAAAGATTCCATTTGCTGCTTTCCCGATGCGTGATCAATCTTTGATTGACCTCTATTCTCTAATGATCGTGCCTGCCGCAGAGGATAATTATCGCCGCGCAACTGGAGCATGTCAGCGCCAAGGCGAAATCAACGTTTATGGTGGTCGGTGATCCTGACCTTTCTGGGGACAAGAGCTTCTGCTGGCCAAAGCTGCCGCATGCGCGCAAGGAAGCTGCCCTATTAGCTGACAAACTGGGCACCAAAGCCACCACGGGGGCGAGTGCAGATTTCAATCTCGTCAAGACCAGTCTGAAATCCGGGCAAAAGACGCTTCGGCTGATTTACTTCGCTACCCAATGGGATGACCGATCCAGAAAACCCGGCGGATGGAAGCTTCTTGGCTTTGACAAAAAGTCACCTCACCGGCGCTGCCCTGCGCAAAATGAAGCTGAAATTCGTCCAGGGGCCAATTGTAGTAATGAGCGCCTGCTTTTCGGGACTAGGGAAGGTTTTCCCGGGAGGCGTATATACCGACTTTTGGCTGAAAGCTGGAGCGTCCCAGGTCGTAGTAAGCCTCTGGGCCGTCAGCGACGCTGGAACGCGCGATTTGATGGCTCTCTTCGCGGCCGAAATGAGCAAGCAATTTGAAAACGGAGCGACCAATGCTAATGGAGCCGAGACAGCTCTTGCACTCGCAATGCGGGGGCTGAAGGCGACAGAGAGAGACCCAGCTGTTTGAGCGGCTTTTATCGTGGTAGGTTGGCCGATTCCATAGTCTTCGCCGGCGTTGCAGATCCTTGGCTGCCAAGGCACCGCGCAAGCTAGGACGGCGACGAGTCCAATGGCCATCCGCTATGCCCAGCATACTCCCAACAAAGGTTAGGGTGCCGGCGCGCAAAAGACCGGATTACCTGGAAAGTAGCCATTTGGAGCGTTTTCCGGGGAGCGCCTGGGGAGCGCCGGCGGGACAATGGCGCCTTGTACCCCCTCAAAGATCGACAGCGGCGGTCCCCGCAACATCCTTGCGATGCTAGCACGGCCATCCCCCGGTCAAAAAGCTCCCGGGTCCTTTCGGGCCCCTTCACGGCATCTGTGTGGCGATACAGACCAGTCCGCCGACTGACTGAGAAGCGGCGTCCGCGCAGACAAATCTCACCGGTCGCGCGCGCGGAGACTGCTACGCGCCCATACTGGCATGCAGTTGGACTTCCATCGTGAGCCGCCGGTCTGCGCAAGTTCTGATTCTAAATCGCGATGCAAGATCAGAAGCTCAGAAGGAGAGGTCGGTAGAGGAAGAAGAATCGGCTAGAGTCAGGACCGGCCGGGCCAAGTGACGGCCCGCCCAGGCCAAAGCGGATCACATTCCGTCCCGTGTAGCAGCTCCGCTCGGACCGGGTGCGTTGCGAGCGTTGCCGGTGTAGAGTGCGTCGGGTGACCCATCACGCGCCCTCAACGGAACACAGGCGACGCATGGAGCGGCGACTAACTGCCATATTTGCGGCCGATGTGGTCGGCTACAGCCGGCTGATGGGCGAGGACGAGGTCGGCACGCTGGAGCGGCTGAAGGCCTGTCGCCGCGAGTTGATCGATCCATCGATCGCCCGGCATCACGGCCGTATGATCAAGCTTATGGGCGACGGTGCGCTGGTCGAATTCGGCAGCGTCGTCGATGCGGTGCAATGCGCGGCCGACATCCAGCGCAAGATGGCCGAGCGTGACAAGGGTATAGTAGACGACCGGCTCATCCGCTTTCGCATCGGCGTCAACCTCGGCGACATCATTGTCGAAGGCGAAGACATCTATGGTGACGGGGTCAACATTGCCGCGCGGCTGGAAGCGCAGGCCGAGCCCGGCGGCGTGTGCATCTCTGGCACGGCCTTCGACCACGCCGTGCACAAATGCGACGTCGGCTTCGCCAGCCTTGGCGACCAGCGCCTGAAGAACATCGCCGACCCTGTCCGCGTCTATCGCGTTCTCCTCGATCCTTCGAAGGCGGGCAAGGTTCTGAGCGGCCCGCGCCGCCCGCTGCGGCCGACGATCCTGGCGGCGGGGGCGGTGCTGCTCGTTGCCGTCGCAGTTGCCGGCACCGTGATTGCCTGGCAGTGGCTGCGGGCGCCGCAACGGCCTTCCGTCGCGGTACTGCCGTTCGCCAATTTGAGCGGCGATCCTGCGCAGGACTATTTTGCTGAGGGCATAACCGAGGACCTGATCACCGACCTCGCTAAACTTTCGGCCCTCGACGTGATCGCCGGCAACTCGGTCGCCGCTTACAAGGGCAAGCCGCCCAATCTCGCCGACATCAGGCGCGAGCTCGCCGTCGACTTCCTCGTCGAGGGCAGCGTCAGGCCGACGGGTGACCTAATTCGGATCAACGCGCAACTGATCGATACGGCAAACGGTGAGCATGTGTGGGCCAATCGCTTCGACCGGCGCGCGGCCGAAACGTTCGCTGTCCAGGACGAGATGCGCAAAGAGATCGTCGCCGCGCTCGACGTCGAGCCCTCGGCGACGGAAACCAAGAGGATGGAGCGCCCGTCCACCGCCGATCTCGAGGCGTATGACTACTACCTGCGCGGCGAGCACGCCGCTTTCACCGGCCGCCCGCCGGGCATGCGGGACGCACTGGACTTCTATGCAAAGGCGATCGCGCTGGATCCTTCGTTCGCCGCGGCATTCGCAGCCGATGCGCGCACTGCCGTCTACGTCTGGCGCAATGCCTATGACGACGTGTTGCAGTCCGCCCCGGCGCGAAAGCGCGCCTATGAGAGCGCGGGGCGAGCCCTGCAGCTCAATCCCGATCTGTCGCTGCCCTACGCGATGCTTGCCATCCTGCAGAGCGTGGACCGGCGCTTCGACGAAGCGATCGAGTCGGCCAGGCAAGCCGTGGCGCTCGGACCGGGCGACGTCGAAGCGCAGGTCGCGCTAGGGTACGTCTACCTATTTGACGGCAAGTTTCCTGAAGCCACCGCGGCGGTCGAAACGGCATTGCGGCTCGACCCCGACATGTCGCCGATCAATCGCCAGATCGCCGGCACCGTCTTTTTCTTCAACGGCGATAGTGAACGCGCGGTGTCGGCGCTGGAACGCGCTCGCGACGAAGCGCCTGGGGTCGGCAACATCCTAATCTCGCTCGGCGCTGCCTATGCACAGACCGGCCGCATCGCAGACGCGCGGGCGGCGGTGACCCAGGGGCTGCGACTTCTTCCCAACAACGACTCTATTGCCGCGATCAGGATGGGATGGCATTTTCGCAATCCGCATGATCTGGAAACCTTGATCCGCGCGTTGCAGCAGGCGGGTCTGCCGGAATGGCCGTATGCCTTCAAGGGCGACGAGCGCGATCGGCTTAGGGGTGAGGAGATCAGCGCCCTGGTGATCGGCCACACGCTGAAGGGCGTCGCGGAGCCGGGCCCGCGGCCGGCAATCATGCAGATCGGCAATGATGGCCGGGCGGCCTTCCGCTCTACCGCCCAATTCATCACCGAGACCGTATCCGTTAAAGGGAGCCTGCTTTGCGAGCAAAGCGAAAACGCATTTGGGCGACCGGATTGCGGCCCGATCTATAGGCGCCAAGGCGAGTTCGCGTTCAGCTTCGTGAACTCGCGCGTCGTCTTTCACTTCTCGCCGCTCGACTAAAGCATGTCGCGCGAAGACCAAAACCGCTGCACACGTCGGGCGACATGACATCAAAGCGCCCGAGCGGTCGGATCAATTGATCTGGTCGCGCTCCAGCCTTGCCTTGACCGCCGGCCAAGCGGCTTGCGCTTTTGGCAAAACTTCGTCGGCGTGGGCGGCGATATTTTCCATGTCAGGCTTGTCGTAGGCTAGGTAGAGCTTGCCGTCGATGATCTTGAAAGCCTCGGGATCGACGTTGACCGTCACCGAATCCAGCGAAACCTCGCCCACGCAATAGCCGCCATATTGCGGAGCATATTTGACAGGCTCGCTCATGAACATCTTACGGTGCTCGTCGCTTGCGAAATTCCAAGGTGTGCCGAGCCAGTTGTAAGCGATTTTCTCCGAACCTTTGACCGCCTTGCCGTCGGTGAAATAGGCGACCGGATCATAACCCATGATAGCCACGCCGCCGAAGTAGCCGGTGTTCACCGTGCCGTCGGCATGCGCGGGGGCCGCGCCGACAGCCGAGAAGGCTAAAGCGCCCGCCAGGATAAAGTTGCTCAGAGATCTGCTTGCGTCTGCTGCGTGCATCGCGCGTCTCCTGTCAATCGTGAATGTCCATGCACCGTTTGTAGTTCTCTTCTGTGTCCTTGATCACTTCCGGCTTCTGGCAAGCGGCGCCGTGGCGCTTGTAGAGGCGAACGACCTCCAAGTTGCCCTTCCAGAAGGCGCGGCTGATCGGCGCGTAGCCGTGGACCTCGGGATGGGCGACGTCAGCGCCCTTTGAGATGAGGAACTCGACCACCTCTAGATGGTTTTCCTCGCCCGCCACCATCATCGGCGTGACGCCTGCCTTGTTGGCCGCATCGTCGAGCACGGCGCCACGGCCGAGCAGGAGTTTGGCAACAGGCAGGCTGCCGGAATAGGCAGCGGCATGAAGCGGCGTGAAGCCACCGGAATTGCGCGCCATAACGTCGGCGCCATTGGCGATCAGCAATTCGGCGATCGCCAGCTGATCGGCAAGCGCGGCATTGATGAGGGGCGTTGCCTGGTCGCGCGCGCGACTGTCGACGGCGGCGCCGGCGGCCAGAGCCTCCTTGGCGGCGCTGGGGTCTCCTGCGGCAACGGCATCGAACAACGGGTCTGCAGCGGCCGTCACAACCGCGAAAGCCAGACCGACCATTGCAAGCAAGCCGCGCATCGCCTGTCCTTTAGAGGCGCCTAAAATAGCATGCGGCCGATCACCTGGGTAGCCCTTCGAGCGAGCAGCTGTCGACAGCCCGGTGTCGACAGTCCGGTGGCGCATGACCGTCGTGCATGACGGCAAGGCTCCGAGTCCGCAGCGCTGCGCAAATGCATGGCGCCCATGCAGTAATCCTCCTTTGAGCACCGGCAACGCACGACTATCCATGTTGCATTGCACAATTGGAGCGCTCGCTGCGCTCGAAAGGGTACCATCATGAACGATCGTCGATTTTTTTCAGCCATAGGCAATGTCTTTAGCGTGTTCGGCAGCGCCGTAGCAGCGTCGCGGGCTGTGGAAAGCGGTCGCAAGCCGCGTGCGCATGATTTGCGCAATCTCGGCATGGAGCCGGCAGCCTTCGACAAGATCCGTCGCTTCTGAGCCAGGTGAGCGCCGAGGGCCTTCGGCCCGCTCGCCTTGTGCCCAGCTCGGATTTCCCGTTTATTTCCGCACGAAGGTGAGATAGGCGGGCCGTCGGCCTTCGCGAATGGCTTTGGCCTCATAGCGCGTCCCCGGCCAGCCATCATAGGGCCGATGCCAGTCGGCTGCTTCGCTTGCCTGCCACGTGAAGGCGCCGTGCGCCCGGCAATGCAGGAGCGTCCAGTTCACATAGCTGTCGATGTCGGACGCAAAGTGGAACTTTCCGCCGTGCTTCAGGACGCGCGCGAAGCGGTCGAGATTGACCGGGCTGACGAAGCGCCGCTTCCAGTGCTTCTTCTTCGGCCACGGATCCGGATAGAGAAGATCAATGCCGTCAAGGGAAGCCTGCGGCAGCCAGTCCAGCAGGCGTGTGGCGTCGTCGTCATAGACGCGCAGATTGGCAAGCGGCCGCTCCCGGACCGCCATCATCATCTTGGCCATGCCGTTGACGAAAGGCTCGACGCCGATAAAGCCGGTCGCCTGGCTGGCCGTGGCACGGTGCAGAAGATGTTCGCCGCCGCCAAAACCGATTTCGAGGTGGACAGCCGAAACTTCGGCTTCGAAAAGGCTGCGCAGATCGGCCGGCGGTTCAATCGTCAGATCAAGCCTGTAAACGGCGAAGCCGCTCTCCAGCGCCGCCGCCTGCTGTGGTCGAATGGTCTTGCCGCGCCGGCGACCGAAAAATGCCTCGGTCGCACGGCTTGGCCGGTCCTTCGGGTCCATAGGCGCCGCGGTTAGGCGGCGACTGCTTCGGCGACTGGTTCGGCGATAGCGTCCTTGAGCGCCTTGGCGAGATCGGTCTTCTCCCAGGAGAAGGATCCGTCACGGCCGGCCTTGCGGCCAAAATGGCCGTAGGACGACGTCTTGGCATAGATCGGCTTGTTGAGATCGAGGTGGCGGCGGATGCCGGACGGCGACAGGTCCATCACGGTGCGCAGCGCACGCTCGAGCTTTGCCTCATCGACCTTGCCGGTGCCGTGGAGGTCGACGTAGATCGACAGCGGCTGGGCAACGCCGATTGCATAGGAAAGCTGGATCGTGCAGCGATCGGCGAGCTTTGCGGCAACCACGTTCTTGGCGAGATAACGCGCCGCATAGGCGGCCGAGCGATCGACCTTGGTGGTGTCCTTGCCGGAGAAGGCGCCGCCGCCATGAGGCGCAGCCCCACCATAGGTGTCGACGATGATCTTGCGGCCGGTCAGGCCGGCGTCGCCGTCGGGCCCGCCGATGACGAACTTGCCGGTCGGGTTGATGTACCAGTTGCAATTGTCGGCGATCTTCAGGTCGCCCAGTGCTTCGCGAATATAGGGCTCGACGACGTTGCGCACCTTCTTCGAATCCCACGTCTCATCGAGATGCTGGGTCGACAGCACGATCTGCGTCACTTCCGCCGCTTTGCCGTCGACATAACGGACGGTGACCTGACTCTTGGCATCCGGTCCGAGCCTGCCGGCATCACCGCTGCCTTCATGGCGCGCAGCCGCCAGCAATTCGAGGATCTTGTGGCTGTAATAGATCGGCGCCGGCATCAGGTCCGGGGTTTCGCGGCAGGCATAGCCAAACATGATGCCCTGGTCGCCGGCTCCCTCCTCGCCTTGCCGGTCGGAGGCGTTATCGACGCCTTGACCGATATCCGGCGACTGGCCGTGCAGCAGGACCTCGATCTTGGCTGTCTTCCAGTGGAAGCCGGCCTGCTCGTAGCCGATTTCGCGGATCGCCTTGCGGGCGACCGACTTGAACTTGGCCGGGTTGACAATCGGATGGCCGGCAGCATCCTTCAGGACGTTGCCCTCCTTGTCCTTCTTGAGCAGCGTCTCGGGGACACGCACCTCGCCGGCGATGACAACGCGATTGGTCGTCGCAAGCGTCTCGCAGGCAACGCGGACCTTCCACGGGTCCATGCCGGTCTTTCTGGCTTCGCGATAGACGAGATCGACAATCTCGTCGGAGATGCGGTCGCAGACCTTGTCGGGATGGCCCTCGGCAACGGATTCCGAGGTGAAGAAGTAATTGTGCCGCGTCACGGGTGTCCCCTCTTGAAAAAAATATCGGCAGGCCGCCGATTTTGGCGCGCCAGTTGTTAACGGTGCCGGGCGCCGCTCGTCAAGCCATGCAGCCGTTCTGGCGTGAATTTTGACGTTATTATCTTTGCATCCCGAGACGGCGGCAGGGCGCACTGCGATCAGCCGTTGCACCAACAGACTGAGGAAAACGGCTTCGAGGAAGCGTGTCGAGCGAAATCGATCCGCGCTTTAGCGTATCTGCGGAATACACATCCCTCGATACGTGTAGCGGCGAGAAATTGCATGCCCAGCTACTTCACGGGCCAGTCAATCTCTTCACGGGCCGGTCAATCGACCTCGTCGGCGGAGAGCGACTTCACCAGCTCGATGATCTTGCGGCGCACTTTCACGTCGGCGATCTTGACGAAGGCGCGGTTCAGCTGGAGCCCTTCCGGGCTGCCGCAGAATTCGACGGCAGAGGTCATCGACGCATCCTCGGCAAATCCACGGGTGCCCGCGGGCTCCTGACCGGGCGCATCCTCGAAGAAGAAGGCGACGGGCACGCCGAGTATGGAGGCGATTGCCTGCAGACGGCTGGCGCCGACGCGATTGGTGCCCTTTTCGTACTTTTGGATCTGCTGGAACGTTATGCCGAGGTTTTCGCCCAGTTTTTCCTGGCTCATTCCCAGCATATTGCGGCGAAGCCGGATGCGGCTTCCGACGTGGATGTCGATCGGATTCGGCTTTTTCTTGTTTTCTTCTGTCATTTTTTCCTCGCCGAATTTATCCGGCTTTTTCTATTTTGCTGCCCAAACGACGCCGCGGCCCGTGCCCCAACAGAACGACCTTATCGACTTCGAAAATTTTCAGGCGCTTACAGTATGAGTTTCTAATGTGTCGGCTGTCAATTCGCCCGTAGCCTTTGCCTTACGTTCAAAATGCATGCCGCAACGGCAAGCAAAAACATGATCAGCATTCCGTTAATGCGTCGTTGGCTGGAGGAAACGATGGCTTGGTTGGAGATCGGCACACGCACATCGATGGCACCGCGTGCATCGATTGCCAGCGCGTCGACGATGCGACCGCGCGGGTCGACAACGGCCGAAATGCCGTTATTAGCCGCGCGCAACAGGGGTACCCCATTCTCCACCGCCCGGATCTGCGCCTGCCTGAAGTGCTGGTACGGCCCCGGCGTGTCGCCGAACCAGGCGTCATTGGTGACGTTCACAATAAGCTCGGCTGCCGTTGCGTCAACCGCGACGAGATCGGGAAAGATGACCTCATAGCAAATAAACGGCAGCGCCCGGATACCGCCGGGCAGCGCGATCGGGTGCCGGTCATTGCCCGCCGCGAAGGTCATCGGACCGGCAACAAGCTGCTCAAGCCCGAAGCGGCCGAGCAGATCGGCGAAAGGCAGGTATTCGCCGAAGGGTACCAGGTGAACCTTGTCGACGGCATCGACGATTTCGCCCCTTTCGTCGATCGCCACCACAGAGTTGTAGTAACGGCTGCCGGCCGCCGAGCCGCCTTCCTCGCGAACGACGCCAGCGACCAGCATCTGGCCATCGCCAAGCATCTCTCCGATGGCAGGCAGGGCATCCGGACGTTCGGTGAACAGAAACGGCACGGACGTCTCCGGCCACAGGATCAATTGCGGCCTGTCATGGCCGGGTTCCGGCGCCTTGGCCGAAAGCCCCATCATGGTGGCGAAGATGCGGTCACGCACCGAGGTATCCCATTTTTCCGTAAGGTCGACGGCAGGCTGCACGATACGGACGTCGAGGCTGCGGGCAGCCGGCTTTTCGGGGGCGGCGAGCCGGATATAGCCAAAGCCGGCATGGGCGGCGACGAGAACGACAAGCAATGCCGCGCCGAGGCGAAGATGCTGGCGCGCCGCAAGCAGGGCCGGCAGCGCGAAGACGAAGACCGCAAGCGCGTTCATGCCCACCATGCCGGTCACCGATACGCTCTGCATCAGCAAAGGCACCGGCATCGCCGCATAGCCGACGGCATTCCACGGAAAACCGGTAAACAGGAAGCCGCGCAGCCATTCCGCCAGCGCAAAGCCGAAGGCCAGCGCGGCGATGCGGCCAATGTCGTTGCTCCACAACAGCCGGGCAACCACGGCAGCGAAACCGTAAAAGAAGGCCAGCGCGAGGGGGATGCCGACCACCGCGAACGGCAAGGCCCAGGCAAAGCTGTCGGCCTCGACCAGCAGCGCCGAGCCGACCCACCAGAGACCGGCAAGAAAGTAGCCGAAACCGAACCACCAGCCGGTGGCGAAAGCCGGCCGCAAGCGCCGCAGAAAACCGTCCGAGGCTTCGCCGGTCGCGCCGTCGAGGAGCCACACCAGCAGCGGGAACGAAACGAAACAGACGGCGAAGAAATCGTAAGGCGCCTGGGCAAGAACCGCCAGCGCCCCGGCAAGAAACGCCACCAGCGCGCGCCGCCAGCCCCAAAGCAGAATTATCCGGCCGGCCTGGCGCTCCATCAATGCTTCCGAGTCGTGCGAATCAGGAAGCAAGATTTATCAGGCCGCGGGCTTGGCTCCAAACAAACCCTAAGCCTGCTCGGTGCGGACGGCGCGGCGGCGCCGCTCGCCCTTCAAGGTCTCGACGATGCGCACACGCTTGACGCGGCGCGGATCGGCGTCGAGCACATGGAACTCGAAGCCGGGTATGGCCTGCACCACTTCGCCGCGCGCCGGCACCCGGCCAAGCGTGTTGAAGATCATGCCGCCGATCGTGTCGACATATTCGCCGTGCTCGCCGGCAGCGAAATCCTCGCCGATCATCTTGGCGACGTCGTCGATCTCGGCTTTGCCGTCGACGATGAAGACGCCGTCGCCGGCCTGGGTGATCATCGGCTCGTCCTCGTCATGCTCGTCCTCGATGTCGCCGACCACCATCTCGACGATATCCTCGAGCGAGACGAGACCGTCGGTGCCGCCATATTCGTCGATGACCAGCGCCATCTGGGTGCGCGTCGTCTGCATTCGCCCCATCAGGTCGGAGGCGAGCATCGACGGCGGCACGAACAGCACCGGTCGGATCAGGTTGAGATCGCCGATGGTGCGCGCCAGATCGACCTGGGCGAGATCGAGAACCGTCGCGACCGGAGTTTTCTTGGTCGTCCTGCCCTTTCTGACGCGGGCGACCTTGGTAATGTGCGCCAGCACGTCGCGGATATGAACCATGCCGCGCGGGTCGTCGAGCGTCTCCGAATAAACCGGCATGCGGGAGTGGCCGGACTGTTCGAACAGCCCCAGAAGGTCGCCGAGCTTCGTCGTGATCTCGACCGCCTCGATGTCGGCGCGCGGCACCATGACGTCCTCGACCCGCACTTCGCGCAGGCGCAGGATGTTGTTGAGCATAGCGCGTTCGCCGGGCGAGAAGGATTCTGCATCGCTCGCCGTTTCGGCAAGCGCACCGGCAATCTCCTCGCGCAGGCTGGTGCCGTTGCGGTGCCTGAAAAGCCCGAGCACGCGATCGAACAGGGAAGGACCGGCAGGCGATGCCTCGCTGGCGAAGCTGCCGGTCGTGGTACTCGGACTCGAGCCCTCTTCCGTCGTTTCGGAAGGCTTGATCGCACTGCCGGCGTCGGAGCGGGCGGCAGTCTCTGGTTTGTCGTTCATCATCGTCCGGTCAATTGGTCTTTTGTAATTACGTGTAGGGATCGGGAATGGCAAGCCTCGCAAGTGCTGCGCGCTCTGTCGCTTCCATCAGTTCCGCTTCGGCATCCGTTTCGTGATCATAGCCGAGCAAATGCAGCAGGCCATGGATGACGAGATGGGAGATATGGTCCTCGACGGGCTTGTCTTCCAGTGCCGCCTCGCGCGCGACAGTCTCGGCGGCCAGGACGATGTCGCCGAGCATCGGCGGCAGAGGCCCGCCCCTGGCAAACGGAAAAGCCGGGAAAGACAGGACGTTGGTCGGCTTGTCCTTGCCGCGCCAGCCGGCATTGAGCGTACGGATATGCGCATCGTCGGAAAAGACGATGCTCAGTTCGGAACGGCCGTCCGCGCCGGTTTCGGCAAAGGCGGCCGAGACGGCACTGTCGACAAGCCGCATCAGCGCCGCCTCGTCGGGCCAGTCGCCCGCCGCGATCGCCATATCGATTTCGACGGAAAGCAGTCCCCCCGCCTTTTGCTCCTCAGCCATGCGGCCGCATAATCATATCAGCTTTCGACACCCAAGCCCCTGGCCAGCTTGCCGTCACGGTCGTAGGCCTTGACGATCTCGGCGACCAGCGGATGCCTGACGACGTCGCCCTCATTGAAGCGTACGGTCACCATGCCGGTGACGCCGTCGAGGATTCTCAGCGCCTCGACCAGGCCGGACTTGGTGTTCGGCGGCAGATCGATCTGGGTCGGATCGCCGGTGACGATCATGCGCGAGTTCTCGCCTAGCCGGGTCAGGAACATCTTCATCTGCATCGGCGTGGTGTTCTGCGCCTCGTCGAGGATGACGGCGGCGTGCGCCAACGTACGGCCGCGCATGAATGCCAGCGGCGCGATCTCGATGACCTCGGCGGCAATCGCCCGCTCGACCTTGTCGGCCGGCATCATATCGTAGAGCGCGTCATAGAGCGGCCGCAGATAGGGATCGACCTTCTCCTTCATGTCACCCGGCAGAAAGCCAAGCCGTTCACCGGCCTCGACCGCGGGGCGCGACAGCACGATGCGTTCGACCATGCCGCGTTCGAGCAGCATTGCCGCATGCGCCACCGCCAGATAGGTCTTTCCGGTGCCGGCCGGGCCGATGCCGAAGACGAGTTCCGACCGCTCCAGCGCGCGCATGTAGGCGTCCTGGTTGAGCGAGCGGGCATAGATGGTCTTCTTGCGCGTCGATATCTGGGCGGCGGACACCTTGCCCTTGCGCTCCAGCGTCGGCAGCGTCAGCTGGTCGTCGGAGGCGATCGCCATGCGTACGGCGCCGTCGACATCGGACTGGCCGATATCGGTGCCCTTCTGCAGAATGCCGTAAAGATTGTCCAAGGCACGGCGCGCCTGCTCAGCGGCCGAAGAGGAGCCCTTGATGGTCAATTGATTGCCGCGCGAGCGGATGTCGACGCCGAGCTTCTGCTCGAGCCTGGCCAGATTCTCGTCGAACTGGCCGTAAAGGGCGCTGGCAAGCTTGTTATTGTCGAAAGTCAGTACGATGTGCGCCATATCCGAGGCCCCGGAGGGTAGATTCTGGGGCAGGTTCTTGACTTCAGCAGCGCTCAACCGTCTCTCCTCATCTGCCGAGGCCTTCAGGCCAATTCGGCGAACAGGCTGTTGTAGCCCGTCTTCGTGATTCGTACCTGGATAATGTCACCGATTTCGCCGGCCTTTTCATCAACAATAACCGGCTGCAGCCAGGGCGAGCGGCCAACCTTCTGGCCGGCCTGGCGGCCGGGCTTTTCGATCAGCGTGTCGATAGTCCTGCCGACCAGGCTTGCGCCGAAATGCTGCTGCTGTTTCAGAAGCAGCGCCTGCAGCCGCTGCAGGCGCTCGTCCTTGACGGACTCCGGCACGTGATCGCTCATCTCCGCGCCCGGCGTGCCGGGGCGCGGAGAATATTTGAACGAGAAGGCCGAGGCATAGTTGACGTCTTCGACCAACTGCATCGTCGCCTCGAAATCCGCTTCCGTCTCACCGGGAAAGCCGACGATAAAATCGCCGGACAGTGCGATGTCGTTCCGTGCGGCACGGATGCGGTCGATCAACGTCAGATAGTCCTTGGCCATATGCCTGCGGTTCATCGCCTTAAGTATGCGGTCGGAGCCGGATTGCACCGGTAAATGTAGATAGGGCATCAGTGTAGGCAAATCACGATGGGCGGCGATCAATTCATCGTCCATGTCGCGCGGATGGCTGGTCGTGTAGCGCAGCCGCGCCAGACCTGGAATCTCTGCCAGCCTGAACAGCAGCCGGCCAAGGCCCCATTCCTCGCCGTTTTCACCTCTTCCGTGCCAGGCGTTGACGTTCTGGCCGAGCAGCGTCACCTCGCGCACGCCGGCATTCGCCAGGCGCTCGGCTTCGGCGACGATCTGTGCCACCGGCCGTGAGACTTCCGAGCCGCGCGTATAGGGCACGACACAGAAGGTGCAGAATTTGTCGCAGCCTTCCTGAACGGTCAAGAACGCCGTCACGCCGCGCCGGATCAGCTCGGCGCGCTTCGGCAGCGGCAGATGCTCGAACTTGTCCTCGACGGCATAGTCGGTCTCGACGATCTTTTCGCCGCTCCGCGCCCTCGCCAGCACACCGGGCAGCCGGTGGTAGGTCTGCGGACCGATGACCAGATCGACGGCCGGCGAGCGGCGGATGATCTCGGCACCCTCGGCCTGCGCCACGCAGCCGGCGACCCCGACCAGCATTTCGCGCCCGGCCTTGGCACGTTCCGCCTTCAACTCACGGATGCGACCAAGTTCGGAATAGACCTTTTCCGCCGCTTTCTCGCGGATGTGGCATGTGTTGAGCAGCACCAGATCGGCCTCGCCGATGGCGTCGGTCGCGGCATAACCGTCGGCCGCAAGAGCATCGGTCATGCGCTGCGAATCGTAGACATTCATCTGGCAGCCATAGGTCTTGACGAAGACCTTCCTAGTCGCGGCAGCCGGAACGACCAGGTCTTCGGCGGCAGCGCCGATGTCGTCGCGTTCTATCGTGTTCAATTCCATTTCGCGGCTTCTAGCGCCTTTCCCCGACAAAAAACAGACGAATCTGCCCGGAACCCGCGCAGACTACCGGCTCGGGAGCGGTTCGGCGAGCGCCGCCTGCACCATCTCGCGCACCTGGCGTTCCATCTGCTTTGCCGTCTCCTTGCGGCTGGAGCCCTTGGAGAAAGCAATCGCCTCGCCAAAATGCACTTCGACGTCGAGAGCGCCCTCGGCCATCAGCACCTTGAGGTGCGGCATCAGCTCCTCATCGCCAATCCAGGCGGCAACCGGCCGATGCCGGCGGCCGAGCGGCACGCCATGCAGGCGCGTATAGACGATCGCCACCGGCTGGATGAAGACCTGTTCGGCCGCCCCTTCAGCAATCGCCATTGTCGCGGCGCCGAACAGCGTGCTCTTGAACGGCAGGATCATGTTGCCGTCGCCGGTCGAGCCTTCGGCGAACAGCACCATGGCGTCGCCCTTGGCCATGCGGGCGGCGATCTCGCTCGCCTGGTCGCCCGATGAACGTTTGCGCTCACGTTCGATGAAGACGGTGCGCTGCAGCTTCGACAGCATGCCGATCAGCGGCCAGCCGGCCATGTCGGCCCTGGCGATGAACGTCACGTCGACCATCGACCCCAGCACCATGATGTCGGTCCAGGAGATGTGGTTGGCGGCAACCAGCAATGGGCGCTGGCCGGACAGCGCCCCCTTGACATGGATGCGCAGCCCCAGCGCCCTGACGATCATCCTGTGCCAGATCTTCAGGATGAAGGTCTCGCGCCAGAACCCGGTCTTCATCGACAGGACCTGCAGCGGCACAAGCACCAAGGAGCCGACGACAACCAACCCAAGCGCCAGGAAAATCCTGATTTTTCCGATCATCCGCACCACCCCGGCGTTTGGCTAGCGAAGATCGCGGCGCATAACAAGCGCGCCGGTCGGGCCGTGTTCCGGCGACTTGTAATAGTTGGCGCGCTTGCCGACCTCGCGGAAGCCGAGCCGCCGGTAGAGCGCAATCGCGGCGACATTGATCTCGTCGACCTCGAGGAAAAGCGCCTCGGCGCGCTGTGCGTGCAGTTCACGCAGCACCGCATCCATCAATTGCCAGCCGAGCCCCCGGCGCCGATGCGAGCGTGCCACCGCGACCGTCAGGATCTCCCCCTCGCCGGCCGCCAGCCGCGCCAGCACAAAGCCGACCGGCGGCTTGGCGCCCTGTCCGGTCTCGCGCGCGGCATAGCCGAACACCGTGTCCTGCTCGAGCAGCGCGGCGAATTCGTCGTCGGTCCACGGCCGCGCGAAATCCTCGCGATGCACCACCGACATTGCCGTGCTGTCGGCAATCGTCAGCGGCTCGATCGCGTAGTCCCTGCGACGCGGCTGGAGGAAGGGAATGCGCATCAGTTTTTTTGCCTCGACAAAACAAAGCCGGCCTGCGGCTTGGCGTCCGCGCCGCGCAAATACAACGGCTTCGGCTTTTCACCATCGTCTTTAGCAGTCGCCAGCCGGGCATAGACGGCGATGTCGGCGGTGGCCCCTACCGGGCCGGTGTCAAAAGCGCGCCCGACCGAGGCGGCAATTTGCGACGTCGCGGTGCCGGCAAGAACCGCAGAGCAGTCGACCGCGATGGCGGCGGCTTGCGAAAGCGTGGTCACCGAGGGACCGTAAATCAAAACGGATGCTTCATCGTAAAGTGCCGCATGGATTTCCTCGCGCCCTGCATCGAGCGCGGCGAGAACGGCGCGGCCGGGAAACGTTACTCTCGCTTGCGCCGCCAGTGCTTCCAGAGTCGTCACGCCGATCGCCGGGATTTTCAGCGCCAGCGCAAGGCCGCGCGCCGCCGAGACGCCGACGCGCAGACCGGTGAAGGAGCCCGGACCGGTGGAAACGGCAATGGCGCCGAGGCCGGTAAATTCCGTTCCCGCCGCCTTCAATGCCCCTTCGATGACACCCATTAGATGCTCAGCATGACCCTTACCGAGATCGTGCACCGAACGGCCGAGCTCTTTCCCGGCCGCCGCGTCGTAGACGCAGGCGGCGCAGAGATTGGCGGCACAGTCGATGGCAAGCAATTTCATGAAGCGGCCGGTTGAGACAGTTTCGAAACAAGTTCCCTCTGCCCGCCAGGGCTGATCCCCGCAAGGGAATAATGGATAAATCGTCAGGCGACCTGGCTTCGGCGCGGGCCAAAATGTAAGTTTCAACGCACGCAATCGCCACAATAAGTATCGGGACTTAGCCGACCTGCTCGATACGCACCACGTGATTGTCCCAGACATAGTCCGGCTCGGAACGTATCGAGCCACCGGCCTCGACGATTTCGCCGGCGCCGGTCGTCGCCATGAAACTTTCCGCATCGGGTGCAACGCCGCAGACCTCGACCAGCGCCTTGGTGGCGACGATGCGGCCGCTGGCCGCGTCGATCACGGCAAGCGAATTCCCTTCAGGCGAAGACACGGCGATGGTGCCGGCGGCAGGATTGGCGGCGACCGAGCCGATATAGTTCCTGAAGCCGGAGAGCACGTCCTGCGACATGTCGAGCAATTTCAAGTCCATGCCGCGCGCCGCGCGGCCGACCAGCGGGGGACGATCGGTACCCGGCCCCCTGTACTGACAGCCGAACCAGACGGTGCCGGAGCGGTCGGCATCCATATGGCGGATCGACAGTTGGTGCAGGGCCGGCGGCAATTCGTGCTTTTCGATGAGATCGCCGGTAAGGCGGTCGACCAGAACATAGGAAGGCTTCATCGTTGCGATGTTGAGCTCGGCGCGGCCATAATCCGGATGCGTCTCGATGCCGCCATTGGCCACAGCAATCGTCCTGCCATCGGAAAGCAGCAAAAGCTCGTGCGGGCCCGTGCCGTAGGTCGGGAACTCGCCGATGCGCTTGAATTTCGCATGCGCGTCATAGACGCCGACGACGCCGGCGGCATTGTCGAAATCGTTCTCGGTTGCGTAGAGCAGCGTGCCATCGGGCGAAAACACGCCATGGCCGAAGAAATGCCGGCCGGCAACGCTGGCAATGGTGTGCGGTTCATCGCGGCCGGTATGGTCGAAGACGACAGCAAAGGTGCCCGGCTGCCTGGCAAACACCACCGAATGCTTGGACACCGGGTCGAAGGTAACGTCGTGGCCTCGATCGGGCAGATCGATCGTATGCAACAACTTGCCGGCCTCGGACAGGACGGCCGCGCCATAGCTGCCGTCGCGCTTGACGAAAGCGGTGGCGAAGACCGCCTCGGCGTCGAGTGTCTTTGCCCATGCCGACGGCGCCATCGCCGCGACGAGACCAGCGCCCGCGGCCCTCAGGAAATCGCGCCGATCGATCAGCGGCGTCCTCATCATCAGTCGCCATCCAGTGACGAGAACCCGGCAGTCAGGCCGAATTCGGCGGTCAGCCTGGTGCCGATCAGGGTCGTCAGGCTGGATGTCACCAGTGAGAAATAGTCGAGCTTCCGGCGCAGCGCCGGATCGGCAAGTGCCTTGTCGATCGGTCCTCTGATCGCCTTGGCCGCCTCGATCCCGTTGGTGAGCTGGATGTGAACCGATTCCGCCATCCAGCGCGCATCGGGCGGCAGCGCGTCGCCAAGCTGCGAGGCCTGGAACAGCGCGTCCATGCCCGCCAGATTCCCGGTCAGCGAGCGGGCGGTGTTTTGCGAGCGCCAATAGATCGCCTGTTTCGGTTTATCGGCCTCCGGCTTGGCACCCAGGAAGCCCTTCAGGCGTACGTCGCGGACCATTTCCAGTTCGTTGATGAAGACGCCGACCAGTTCCGTCACCGCTTCAGTGCCGTTGTGGTAGAGCGCGTTCTGCGGACCGGGATTGGCCCAGAACGCGGCAAAGCCGTCGGGCTTGTTCCAGGCGTCGCTGACCTCGCCGGCGATTGCCTCGACATTGCCGGCGATGGCCGCACCGTAGGCGCAGCGATAGGCGTCGTCCCTGCCGGCCAATTGACCGGCGCTGTCGCCGTAGAGGACGAATTCCAGTGCGCCGAGCCCTTGCATGGCGACGCTCTTTGTCGCCAGCTGGGCCGGATCGGCGGCGGTCGGATCCTTACCGGCAAGTGCTGCCTGCACCTGCTTCAGGCCGATGCTCTTGCGGTCCGGCCAAAACAGCATGCGCTCAAGCCGGTTGTTTTCCGCGATCGGCCCGAAACGGATGATTTCCACCACCGACCAGGCATCCACGACACCCGAGAATTCGGCGCGCGCCGCATCGAGATTGTCTTGCGAGGGCGTCTGGCAAAGCGTGTGCATGGCCTCGGTCAAGCTGTCCGCATGGTCATGCAGCCTGGCATAGGCCGGGCGGACGAACCCTTCGATCGCCCGCTGGACCACATCCGAAGCCTTCACCGCCGCGGATGCCGGCAGCGCACCGGCGAGGACCAGCATCAGAGCGAATGCAAGACGCTTCCGCATCAGAGCGACTCCAGAAACTTGATCAGCGCGGCGCGGTCGGCCGCTTCGGCAGCGGCAAAGCGGTCACGCGCCTTCTGGCCCTCGCCGCCATGCCACAGAATCGCCTCGGCCAGGCTGCGTGCGCGCCCGTCATGCAGGAAGAAGGTGTTGCCGCTGACGGTCTGGGTGAGCCCGATGCCCCACAGCGGCGGCGTGCGCCATTCGCTTCCCGTGGCCTCGCCCACCGCCTGTCCGTCGGCAAGGCCGGGTCCCATGTCATGCAGCAGGAAATCGGAATAAGGCCAGATCAGCTGGAAGGCCTGCGCCTTGTTCGGGGTGCCGCGACGGGTCACGAATTTCGGCGTATGGCAGGAGATGCAGCCCATATCGTAGAATAGTTTTTTGCCGGCGAGCACGTTCGGTCTGTCGAGATCGCGCCGGGCCGGCACGGCAAGATTTTGCGAATAGAAGGTCACGAGGTCCATGACCGGCGGCGGCGCTTCGACCGGACCGAGGCGCTCCTGCACACCGTTGGGTAGGGCAAGGCAGGTCTTTTCCGCGGCGCTGCAATCGCCCCAGTGCTTCGGCACCTCAGGCGTCGAAATGCCGATATCGCCGGCAAAAGCGTCCGCCGATTGCTGGCGGATCGATGCCGCCTGCGCTTTCCAGCCGAAACGGCCGAGCGTCAGTTCACCGCTGCTGCCGTCGCGAATCATATTGGGCCTGCCGGAAATCCCGTCACCATCGCGGTCGGTCGCATCGGCACGCGCAAGGATGTCGGCAGGAGCGATCTGCTCGACCAGGCCAAGGCCGATCATCGGCGGCGTCATGCGCGGCGACAGCGTGGTGTGTGGATCGAGCGGCCCGTAGGCGAGACCCTCGACCGAATAGCTCGGCTTGCGCAGCGACACCGTGCTGCCGTCCGCCAGTTTTACTTTTTGCTCCTGATAATCGACATGCATCCTGCCTTCGCCCTGCAGGCCGGGTACCGCCAATTCCTGCAATTGCGTGCCGTAGACCGGGTCGGGGAAGTTGAGCACCTTGTGATCGGCGAGTGCGGCTTTCTCCTCACCGGTACTGGCTTCCCTTGCCAGGCGCAGGAACATCGAGGTGGTGCCGCTGTCGCCTTTGGGCGGATGGCCGCGACCGTCCTTCAGATGACAGTTCTGGCAGGCGCGCTCGTTGAACAGCGGACCGAGCCCATCCGAGGCCTGTGTCGAGGATGGCGACGACACCCAGTTCTTGCGGAAAATGGCATTGCCGAGCTTGAAGGTACCCTCTTCCTCGAAGCTGATGTTGGCGGAGGATTGCGAGAAGGCGTCCTTGTTGACGTCCTTCTTCGAGGTGCCGGCACCGCCCTGCATCAGCTCGAATTGCTCGGGCTTGGAGAAATCGCCGGTCGGCCTGATGATGGCGATGACGCGCGCCAGATCCTTCGGCGTCAGATCGGTGCGGCTGGTGGCAAGCCCCGCCGGTTGCGGCGCCCCGGCCAGCGCCGAGGCCGTGAGCGTCGCCACCATTGCAAGAAAAGCGCCGCGAAGGATACCGTATCGCGGCTTCTTCTGAGGCGGCAGGCCGCAACCTTCGGCCGGCCGCAAGCGGCGCATGAACTCTAGGGGGCGCCGCATTCCGGCATATCCTTATTCCGCCTCGTCGGCCGATGCTGCGTTGAGTTGGCCGTATTTTTCCTCGCCGATCGAGGCCAGCAGGTCGAGTTGCGTCTCGAGGAAGTCGATGTGACCTTCCTCGTCAGCCAGCAATTCCTCGAATAGCTTCATCGTCACGTAGTCGCCTGCCTCGTTGCAAACCTCGCGCGAACGCTTGTAGGCGGTGCGCGCGTCATATTCGCCGGCAAGATCGGATTCGAGCACTTCCTTGACATTCTGCCCGATGCGCAGCGGCGCCACGGACTGCAGGTTCGGATGGCCCTCGAGGAAGATGATGCGCGCCACGAGCCGGTCGGCATGGTGCATTTCCTCGATCGATTCAGCGCGTTCCTTCTTCGCCAGCTTGGCGTATCCCCAGTCTTCCAGCAGCCGGAAATGCACCCAATATTGATTGACCGCCCCAAGTTCCAGAAACAGAGCCTCGTTAAGCCGCTCTATGATCTGCTGTTCGCCTTTCATGGGTTCTGCTCCCGTATTGGACGCGCAGGCCTCTGACGCGATCCAGGTGTGAAACGATGTCCACGCCACTCGCCGCCGAGCGGGCGTGGTAATTTTCGGTGACCCGAATGATCGTTTCGACCACATTTGGGAAGCAGCCGCAACAGCGACCGCGCTTGTGCATGGCATGATAGACCTTCGCCGGCACGATCAGCTGCCAGGGGTCCTCATCCAGCAGTCCGACGATCGTCTGCTCTATCTCCTTTTCGGTGATGATGTTGCAATGGCAGATCAGCATTTGTCGCTCTGGCTGACGGCGCTCATTGCGCCGCGTGGCTGGTGGTTTCGAAGTTTACTGGAACACCTTGTCCGGTGAATCGAGGCTGTCCGAGCCCTCGAAGGCGATCGCATTGAGCTTCAGGGTGCCGACGGCGCGTTCGACCGACTTGGTCTGATCGACCAGCGCGTCGATCGCCGCCTGCACGGTGGCATTGCCTTCCGTGTTGCCTTCTCCGATCTGCTGGTCATAGGCCTCGCCGGCAAGTGCCCGCGCCTTGATGGCCTCCATCTTGGCGATGGTGACATCAAGCTTAGCCGACAATTCCTTGTCGATCGCCGGATCGGCTTGCCTGACCATGTCGGCCACCGACGGCCCCTCGACGACCGTACCGTCAAGCCGCGTGTAGCTGCCGTGATAGGCGGCACGGATGCCGATCGCGTCATAGAGATGGGAGTTGTAGGTGTTGTCGGAGAAGCAATCGTGCTCCTCTTCCGGATCGTGCAGCAAGAGGCCGAGCTTCATCCGCTCGCCGGCGAGCTCGCCATAGGACAGCGAGCCCATGCCGGTGAAGATGGTCGAAATGGCGGCGTTCGGCTCGCCATCGACAAGGTCCTTGCGGGCGGCGCCGCCTTCCTTCCAGTCGTTGACCATGTCCTTGAGATCGGAAACCAGAAGGTCGCTCGCCGATTTCAGGTACTGTCCGCGGCGGTCGCAATTGCCGCCGGTGCAATTGGTGAGGTCGTAATCGGTGTAGGGCCGCCCGCCGGCGCCCGGACCGGTGCCGTGCAGGTCTTGCCCCCACAGCAGGAATTCGATGGCGTGATAGCCGGTCGCGACATTGGCCTCGATACCGCCGGCCTCCTGCAGGGTGCCGGAGAGGAACTCCGGCGTCAGATTGGTGGCGTCGACCTTCTTGCCGTTGATCTCGATCGACTTGTTGGCGATCACATTGGCGGTGTAGAGCGCGTTGGCGTCCGACTCGGTGCCGTAGCTCTTGGCGACATAGTCGATCAAGCCCTCGTCGAGCGGCCAGGAGTTCACCTTGCCTTCCCAGTCGTCGACGATGGCATTACCGAAGCGATAGACCTCGGTCTGCTGATAGGGAACACGCGATGCCTTCCAGGCCTCGCGGGCGGCGTTCAGCGTTTCGGCAGATGGCTTGGCGAGCAGTGCATCGACAGCCTTGTCGAGCGCCTCGGCGGTGATCAGCGAATCCTCGTATTTGGCAAGCGCGATGTCGGAGTAGGTCTTGATGACCGCCTTGGCATCGGTTTGCGCCTTGGCCGGCAGCACGAACACCGCCGCCGTCAGCATCGCGGTGGCGCCGATCGCCGCAAGCCTGCCGCCATACCGTGCCGTGATCATCGTTCTCATGACTGTCTCTCCTCGGGAATTAATGAAATGCCGGCGCCGCGGCGGGCAGCTGCCAGCGGGCAAGAAGGGTCGCGCCATCGCGCGGTTCGCGGAAGAAAGACACCGAAATGCCTCCAATCGAAAGGGTTCAAGGCCCAGACATCAAAGGGATGCGCTAACGCGCGAGCTTCCATAAAACGGTGAAGACGCCGGATGTCAACTGGGGGCGTAGAAAAAATTCAATTGAAACAATAGTTTAGAATTATTCTAAACTAGAACTGTCAACTTTAACATCGATGTATAGGGAATGCCGGCGCATGACGCAGTTGACAGGCGGCCGTTCCGGGTGCGACCCGGATCGGCGCTCTTGCGGCGGCGCCGGACAATCGCCACCTGGCGGGACGTCCTAGATTTGGATGAGGAATCGGGCTGTTATGAAGAACGGGGTCGTCATTGTCGGTGCGGGTCATGCGGGCGTGCAAGCGGCCGCCAGCCTGCGCGAAGAAGGCTATGACGGCCCGGTGATCCTGGTCGGCGACGAAAACGAATTGCCCTACCACAAGCCGCCGCTGTCGAAGACCTTCATCAAGGATCAGCAAGCAAAGCCGCAGCCGTTGCGCGGCGAAGCTTTTTATACCGGCAGCGCCGTCGACTTCCGGCCAGGCATCCGGATCGAGCGGATCGACGTGGGCGGCCGCAGGCTGGAGATGTCAGGTGGTGGCGTGCTGCCGTTCGATGGGCTGGTCCTCGCCACCGGCGCGCGGCCGCGCCTGCTGCCGCTGCCGGGTTCGGAGTTTTCCGGCGTTGTGTCGCTGCGCTCGCTCGGCGATGCCCGCCTGATCCGCGAATTGAGCGCGCAGAGCGAGGAGATCGTCATCCTCGGCGGCGGCTTCATCGGCCTGGAGATTGCCGCAACGCTCACCGCGGCAGGCCGCAAGGTTACGGTGGTCGAAGCGGTCGACCGGCTGCTCGGCCGCGCCGTGGCGCCGGTCATCGCCGGCCATGTGCGCCAGCGGTTGGAAGCCACCGGCGTGCGCGTCCTCACCGGCACCACCATTGAACGGCTGGAGGGCGAGAACCGCCGTGTTTCGGCTGCAATCACCTCATCCGGCGAAAGATTGCCGGCGCAGATGGTCGTCATCGGCATCGGCGTCGTGCCGAATGTCGAATTGGCCGAAGCCGCCGGCATTGCCATCGCCAACGGTATCCGCGTCGACCAGCAGATGCGCACGTCAGTGCCGGAAATCCTCGCCATCGGCGACGCCGCCTCCTACCGGCACTGGTTCACCGGCGGCGACGTGCGGCTGGAATCGGTACAGAACGCCACTGACCAGGCGCGGCTCGCCGCGCGCACGATCGTCGGCCACGCCGACAATTACTCCGCAGTGCCGTGGTTCTGGTCCGATATCGGCGACATGAAGCTGCAGATGGTCGGCCTGATTGCGGGCGGCGACAGCCATGTCGTACTGGGCGACGTGGCCGAGAACAAATTCTCCATCTACCATTATGCCGGAAGCCGGCTGCTCGGCATCGAATCGGTCAACCGGCCGGGCGACCATATGCTTGGCCGCAAGATGCTCGGTGCCGGTTTTTCGCCGTCGCCACAGATTGTCGCGACCGGGCCCGACGGGCTGAAGGCGGCGCTCGCCGCCTTCCAGCAGACAGAGCCTGCAAGAGCGGCGGGATAGCTCTAGGCGGCGCGGACCTCTCGGATCGAACTTTCCAGGATGTCGAGCGCCTCGTTCATGACGCCATCCTGGATGGTGATCGGCGCGAGGAAGCGGATGACGTTGCCGTAGACGCCGCAGGTGAGCAGGATCAGGCCCTTGTCGAGCGCCTTCAGCCGGACCGCATTGGCGAGTTCCGGCGACGGCAAGCCCTTCTTAACATCGTTGAACTCGACAGCGTTCATGAAGCCGGGGCCTCTGATATCGACGATCTCCGGCGCTTCGTCGCGGATCGATTGCAGGCGCTGCTTCAGACGGTTGCCCAGCGTGTTGGCGCGGTCGCAGAGCTTCTCTTCGTCGATGACGTCAAGCACGGCATGCGCCGCGGCAACGCCGATCGGGCTGCCGCCATAGGTGCCGCCGAGCCCGCCGGGGTTCGGCGCATCCATGATCTCGGCACGCCCGGTGACCGCCGCCAGCGGGAAGCCGCCGGCCAGGCTCTTGGCCATGGTGGTGATGTCGGCTGCCACCTCATGGTGGTCCATGGCGAGCATCTTGCCGGTGCGGGCAAAGCCGGTCTGCACCTCGTCGGCGATCAGCAGCATGCCGTGCTGGTCGCAGATCTTGCGCAATGCGGTCATGAAGTCGCGTGGCGCCTCGTAGAAGCCACCCTCGCCCTGCACCGGCTCGACGATGATCGCGGCGACGCGGGCCGGATCGACGTCGGCCTTGAACAGCCGATCGAGCGCAACCAGCGAATCAGCGACCGACACGCCGTGCAGCGCCACCGGGAACGGCGCATGGAAGACATCCGCCGGCATGGCGCCGAAGCCGACCTTGTAGGGCACGACCTTGCCGGTCAGCGCCATGCCCATGAAGGTGCGGCCGTGAAAGCCGCCGGAAAAAGCGATGACCGCCGGCCGGCCGGTGGCGCTGCGGGCAATCTTGATGGCATTCTCCACCGCCTCGGCGCCGGTGGTGACGAAAATCGTCTTCTTGTCGAACTTGCCAGGCAGCATGCCGTTCAGCCGTTCGGCCAGCCTGATATAGCTCTCATAGGGCACGACCTGGTAGCAGGTGTGGGTGAAGCGGTCGAGCTGCGCCTTGACCGCTTCGATCACCTTCGGATGACGGTGGCCGGTGTTGACGACAGCGATGCCGGACGAGAAATCGATGTAGCGGCGGCCTTCCACATCCCAGATCTCCGAGTTTTCGGCGCGATCGGCATAGATCTGCGTGGTCATGCCGACGCCGCGCGAAATCGACTGGCTCTTGCGTTCGGAAATGGCTGAATTTGTCATCGTATCTCTCACCGGGCCGGCGCCCGCTCTCGTTTGATGGCTGTCGAGACTCTTCTGGGCTTATTTCAGGTTTTCCTCAAGTTGGCACTGGCGGCGGGTGATTGGGCCTGTCGCCGTTAAGGTCGTGTTCTGTCGCGCCCCCCTCTGTCCTGCCGGACATCTCCCCCACGGGTGGGGAGATTGGCCGTCATCTCGGCTTTCGCCAATCTTGAACGTTGAAAGAGGAGCGGGACGGCAAAGCTGCCGATCTCCCCACTTGTGGGGGAGATGGCCGGCAGGCCAGAGGGGGGCGCGACAGAGCGGGGCGTGGGGATCTACACTCTGACAAATCCTTCGCTCGCCCGCAGTAGATTGCGCGTGTAGTCCTCGGTGACGCGGCGCTCGACGAGGTCGCCGGCGGTGAGGTGCTCGACCGCCTCGCCGTTCTGCATCACCATCAGCCGCTCGCACATGTGGGTGATGATGGCTAGGTCGTGGCTGACCATCAGGAAGGTCAGCTTGCGCCGCCGCCGGATCTCCTCCAGCAGGTTCAGCACCTCGGCCTGCACCGAAGCGTCGAGCGCCGAGGTCGGCTCGTCGAGCAGCAGGATCGACGGTTCCAGAATCAGGGCGCGCGCGATCGCCACGCGCTGGCGCTGGCCGCCGGACAATTGATGCGAATAACGAAAACGGAAGCCGGTTCCGAGCCCAACCTCGTCCAGCGCCCGCTGGATGCGCTTTTCGCCATCGGCAAAGCCGTGGATGGCGAGCGGCTCCTGCAGCAGGCGGTCGACGGTCTGGCGGGGGTGCAGCGAACCGTATGGGTCCTGGAAGACCATCTGCACCTCGCGGTAGAACGCCTTGTCGCGGCGCGCGCCGAGCGTTTTGCCGTTGACGGTAATGGTGCCCGATGCGGCCGGCGCCAGGCCGGCGATTGCCCTGAGCAGCGTCGACTTGCCGGAGCCGGACTCGCCGACGAGGCCGAAGGATTCACCGGATTGCACCTCGAGGCTGACGCCTTTCAGCGCGCGGAAGCGGTCGAACGTCACGTCCAGCCTGTTGACGGAAAGGGCTGCCGTCATGCCGCCCACTCCGGCTTGCGGTCGAGCACCGGCAGCGGGTGGCGGTCGGCGCCGATCTTGGGCATGCAGTTGAGCAGGCCGCGCGTATAGGGATGCTGGGCACGGCCGAGCTCGGAGGCCTTGAGCTGTTCGACCACCTTGCCGGCATACATGACGATGACACGATCGCAGAAAGACGAGACCAGGCGCAGGTCGTGCGAGATGAAGATCAGCCCCATGCCGCGCTCGCTGACCAGCCGGTCGAGGATGCCGAGCACGTCGAGCTGCACGGTGACGTCGAGCGCCGAGGTCGGCTCGTCGGCGATCATCATCTCCGGCCCGGCGATCAGCATCATGGCGATCATGGCGCGCTGGCCCATGCCGCCGGAAACCTCGTGCGGATGCAGGTCGAAGACACGGGCCGGATCGCGGATCTGCACAGCCTCCAGCATGGCCAGCGCGCGGTCGCGGGCTTCGGCCCTGGAGACCTTCTCATGCGTACGCAGCGTCTCGACGATCTGGCGGCCGATGCTCATCACCGGGTCGAGCGAATATTTCGGATCCTGCAGGATCATGGCGATACGCTTGCCGCGCAGCGCGCGGCGCTCGCGCGGCGACGCAGCCAGCAGGTCGATGCCGTCAAAAGCGAGCGTCTTCGCGGTCACCTCGGCCTGCGGCGGGGTGACGCCCATGATGGCGCGGCCGGTCTGCGACTTGCCCGAACCGCTCTCGCCGACGATGCCGAGCCGCTCGCGGCCGAGCGAGAAGGAAACGCCGCGCACCGCCTCGATCAGGCCGGTGCGCGTCGGGAAGGTAACGCGCAGGTCGTCGACGTCGAGAAGCGTGCTCATTGGTCACCGCTTCGGGGGTCGAGTGCGTCGCGCAAGCCGTCGCCGAGCAGGTTGAAGCCGAGGCTGACGATGAGGATGGCAAAGCCCGGCGCGCCCGCAACCCACCACTGGTCGAGCACGAAGCGGCGGCCCGATGCGATCATCGCGCCCCATTCCGGCAGCGGCGGCTGCGCGCCGAGGCCGAGGAAGCCGAGGCCGGCGGCGGTCAGGATGATGCCGGCCATGTCGAGCGTCACCCTGATGATCAGCGAGGAGATGCAGAGCGGCATGATGTGGCGAAGCACGATGCGGAATGGCGAGGCGCCCATCAGCTGCACGGCCTTGATGTAATCGGAATTGCGCACGGTCAGCGTTTCGGCGCGCGCGATGCGGGCATAGGGCGGCCACGAGGTGATGGCGATTGCCAGCACGGCATTTTCGATGCCGGGGCCGAGCGCGGCGACGAAGGCCAGCGCCAGGATCAGCTTCGGAAAGGCGAGGAAGATGTCGGTGATGCGCATCAGGATCGCATCGGTCCAGCCGCCGGCATAGCCGGCAACGGTGCCGACCAGCAAGCCGATGGGCGCGGCGATGATGGCAACCAGAATGACGACGTAGAGTGTCCAGCGCGAGCCGAAGATGATGCGCGAATAGATGTCGCGGCCGAGATCGTCGGTGCCGAACCAGTGCGCAGCACTCGGCGCCAGCAGCCGCGAGCCCTTGAGGTCGCCGAACGTCGGCGAATAGGGCGCCAGCACATCGGCGAATGCCGCGACCACCAGCAGGGCGATGATGATGAGCAGGCCGGCAAACGCCAGCCGGTTGGCGGAGAAGCGCCGCCAGGCCACATAGGCGCGGCCGAGCCTTGCCTGCACGCGCGACGCCGGCCGCTCGCTGAGCAGCCAGTCGCGGCGGGTTTGAATCGCTTCGGTGCTCATCCCGCCTTGGTCCTTGGATCGAGCACCCGGTAGAGCAGGTCGGAGAATAGGTTGATGGCGATGAAGACCGAGCCGATGATGATGGTGCCGCCGAGCACGGCATTCATGTCGGCATTCTGCAGCGAGTTGGTGATGTAGAGGCCGATGCCCGGCCACGAAAACACCGTCTCGGTCAGCACCGAGCCTTCGAGCAGCCCGGCATAGGACAGAGCGATCACCGTAACCATCGGCACCGCGGCGTTGCGCAGCGCATGACCCCAGATGATGCGCGTTTCCGACAGGCCCTTGGCGCGCGCCGCGACGATGTATTCCTGGGTGAGTTCGTTCAGCATGAAGGAGCGCGTCATGCGGCTGATGTAGGCGAGCGAGAAATAGCCGAGCAGCGAGGCAGGCAGGATGATGTGGCGGAAGGCATCGGCAAATACGTCCCACTGCCGTTGCCAGAGTGCATCCAGCAGGTAAAAGCCGGTAATCGGCGTGAACGTGTATTCGTAGACGACATCGAGGCGGCCGGGAAAGGCGACCCACTGCAACTTGGCATAGAACAGCACCAACGCCAGCAGCCCCAGCCAGAAGATCGGCACGGAATAGCCGACAAGGCCGATGATGCGCACGATCTGGTCGATGATGCTGCCGCGCCGCACGGCGGCCAGCACGCCGAGCGGGACGCCGATCACCGAACCGATCAGTGTCCCCAGCGTCGCCAGTTCGAGCGTCGCCGGAAAGGCGCGGCGGATGTCCGTCATCACCGGATTGGTGGTCAGCACCGAGGTGCCGAAATCACCGTTCAGGGCATGTTTGACATAGATGTAGAACTGCTCGACCAGCGGCAGGTCGAGGCCCATTTCGCGACGCGTGCGTTCGACGACATTGGCCGGCGCCCGGTCGCCGAGCACCGCCAGCACCGGGTCGATCGGGATCACGCGGCCTATGAAGAAGGTCACCGCGAGCAGACCGAGATAGGTCGTTATCGCGATGACCAGGAACCTGGCGATCGATGAGGCCACGGCAACGGCGCGGGCGCCGCCGCGCCCTGCCGTCACTTCGCTTTCAGCCACACTCATACGGCGCGTCCGCCGGCATCACTCCTTCGAGACGGGGCCGACGAAGTTTGTGTCGAAGCTCGGGCCGAGTGCAAAGCCCTTGAGGTTCTTGCGCAGGCCGGCCACTTCCAGCTGCTGGTGGATGATGACGAACGGGCTGGTGTCGAGGATCTTCTTCTCGAGATCCTGGTACATTGCGGCGCGCTTGGCCGCATCCTTCTCGAGCAGAGCCGCTTCGGTCTGCTTGGTCAGGTCCGGAATGTCCCAGGCGTTGCGCCAGGCCAGCGTCTTGGTCTTGCCTTCATCCGAATTGTCGGGGTTGCTGGCAAAGGTCTGGGCGTTGGAGTTCGGGTCGAAATAGTCCTGGCCCCACTGGCCGATATAGATGTCGTGGTTGCGGGCGCGGTATTTGGTCAGCGTCTGCTTGCCGTCGCCGGGGATGATCTCCAGCTTGATGCCGGCCTGTCCCAGCGTCTGCTGGATGGATTCCGCCATGCCCGTCGTCGGCTGCCCGGTGCGCACGTCCATGGTGACGCTGAAGCCGTCGGCGAGACCCGCCTTGGCCAGCAGTTCCTTGGCCTTCGCGACGTCCAACTTGAACGGGTTCTCGTCCAGTTCGCCGAGCACGCCCTTGGGCAGGAAGGTCTGGTGGATCTCGCCGATGCCCTTGAGGATGGTCGAGCTCAAGGCATCGTAGTCGACAAGATATTTGAAGGCCTGGCGAACCTCGGGCTTGGCGAGATTCGGGTTCTTCTGATTGAGGCTGATGTAAAAGACCGTGCCCTTCGGCGCTGAGGTGGTGGTGAGGTCGGCATTCTTGGCGATCGCGTCGAGATCGTTCGGCTCGAGATTGCGGGCAACGTCGATGTCGCCGGCTTCCAGCGCCAGGCGCTGGCCGGAGCTTTCCTTCATGTTGCGATAGATGACCCGCGCAAGCTTTGCCTTTTCACCGTTGTAATTGTCGTTGCGCTCGAGGACGACGGCCTCGTTGGCGCGCCATTCGCGCAGCTTGAAGGCGCCGGAGCCGGCATAGCCGGTCTTCAGCCAGGCATTGCCGAAATCATTGTCCCATTTGTAGTCGGCGCTCGGCGTGACCGCGGCGACATGCTCCTTGACCAGCTTGGCGTCGACGACCGAGGCGACCGTCGCCGACAGGCAGTTCAGCACGAAGCTCGGCGCATAGGCCTTGTCGACGGTGAACTGGAACGTCGTATCATCAACAGCCTTGGCCTTCTCGGTAACGTTGCCGCCATCGATGCCGAACTGGCCGATGATAAAGGCCGGGCTCTTGTCGAGCTTGATGGCGCGCTCGAACGAATAGGCGACGTCCGCCGCCGTGATCGGATTGCCGGAGGCGAATTTGAGGCTGGGCTTGAGCTTGAACGTGTAGGTCAGGCCGTCGTCGGAGACGCTCCAGCTTTCGGCGAGATCGCCTTTGACCTTCGAGGTGTCGCTGAGGTCGAGGCGCACCAGGAGATCGTAGGTGTTGCCGGTGATCTCGGCGGTCGACAATTCGAATGCCTCGCCCGGATCCATGGAGATGATGTCGTCGATGGCGAAACCCTCGACCAGCGTGTCGGCGGGCGTGACCGCGAAGGCAGGCGCACCGGCCAGAAGCAGCGCGGACATGGCCGCGCCCGCGAGCAAGAAGCGGGAGCGTAGAGCAAACTTTTCCATCATCATATTAACTGTTCCCTGTTTTTGTTGACCTGAGTTCCCGGCTCAGGGTTGTGGCATTTCTTGCCGCGTCGAACGGTGATCCCCGGACCGTTGTCTTGGCAATTTTTTGTGCGGTTCCGGTTCACCATATCCGGCGGTTTCGAGCGCGGCAACGAGCATTTGCAGAACGGTCGATTGGGCCAGACCGGCGGTGCGAAAATCCGGCTATTTCAGCGCGGTAACCAGGTCGGCGTCGGGAAAGCAGGTAGCGGAACGGCCGTTGCTGGCCTGCCATTTGCCGATCGAGCGGCGCGTCTTGAAGCCAGGCAGGCCGTCGGCGCTGCCGACATCGTAGCCCTTGGCTTCCAGCACCCGCTGCAGGGCGGCGATGTCGGAGCGGTAGAGCCCGCCGACTGCGCCCCAATTGCCCGAGAAATTGCTGTCGCCATGGGCGATGCGATCGGCGCCATGGCCGATGAACAGGGCATAGAGATCGCTGGTGTTATACTGCTTCAGCACATAGAAATTGGGAGTGACGATGAAGGCCGGGCCGCTACGCCCGGCCGGCATCAAAAGAAAGCCGTCGGCCTTCAGTTCGCTCGCCGGGAACGGTTTACCCGACACACGCCTGATACCCATATCAGCCCATTGCGAAATCTTCCTGCCCTGGTCCGGACCTTCGAGCGAGCACGAGACGCTTTCCGGCACCGTCACCTCGAAGCCCCAGCCGCGGCCCCTGACCCAGCCATAATGCACGAGATAATTGGCGATCGATGCCAGTATGTCGGGCGTCGAATTCCAGATGTCGGTGCGGCCGTCGCCGTCGAAATCGACGGCATGCTTGAGGAACGATGTCGGCATGAACTGCGGCTGGCCGAGCGCGCCGGCCCAGGACGATTTCATCGCACCGACCGGGGCAAGCCCGCGCTCGACGATCTCCAGCGCCGCCAAGAGCTCGGTGCGGAAGAATTCCTTCTTGGTCGACATGAACGCCTTGGTGCCCAGCACCTCGAAGGCGTCATAAGGCATCTTCGCCGCGCCGAAGCCGCTCTCGCGGCCCCAGATCGCCAGCAGCACTTCGCCGGGCACGCCGTAGCGTTTCTCGATCGCGGCCAGCGTGCTCGCATTGGCCGCCTCGCGGGTGCGGCCGCCGGCCGTCACCGCACGAACTATCTTTTCGGCGAAATAGGCTCCGGGCGAACCGAATTCGGCCTGATGCTGCTTCTGCGGCGTCGTCGCCTTCTCGCCCGGCTTCACCAGGTCGGGCAGCTGGAGGTTCGGCTTGACGCCGTCGAAGGCGGCATCGAAGGTTTTCCTGGAGATGCCTTTGGCCTTGGCTTCGGGCCAGAGGTCGTTGCCAAGCCAGGCGCGGAACTGGTCGTCGATCTTTGCCGCGGAAGCGGGGGTGGCGAGGAGGAAGGCAAAGAGGACTGCGAGAAAGATCGCCAATCCGCAAAGCCGACGTTCCGTCGCGCCCCCCTCTGTCTTGCCGGACATCTCCCCCACTTGGGGGGAGATTGCCAGCTTTGACGGCGGCGCCTTTTCTCCGGCTTTGGAGGTTAGCGAAAGCCGGCGTGACGTCCGATCTCCCCCCTCGTGGGGGAGATGTCCGGCAGGACAGAGGGGGGCGCGACAGAAGGCAATCATCTCAGAACTACCCTTCCCCGCAACCCGCCTCAAAACACCGTCCGCGAGCGCAGCGCTGCGGCCAGCGTGCCTTCGTCGAGATAATCAAGCTCGCCGCCGACCGGAACACCGTGCGCCAGGCGCGTCACCTTGATGTCGAAGCCGGAAAGCTGGTCGGTGAGATAATGTGCGGTGGTCTGGCCCTCGACCGTGGCGTTGACGGCGAGGATCACTTCCTTGACTTCGCCGCCGGCGACGCGATCGACCAGCGAACGGATGTTGAGCTCATCAGGACCAATGCCGTCGAGCGGCGACAGCGTACCGCCGAGCACATGATAACGCACGTTCATGGCGGTCGCCCGCTCCAGCGCCCAAAGGTCGGCCACGTCCTCGACGACGATGAGCGTAGTGGGGTCGCGGCGCGGGTCGGTGCAGATCATGCATGGATCCGAGGTATCGACATTGCCGCAGGTCGAGCAGATGCGCACCTTGTCGACCGCCTCGCCCATGGCGGCGGCGAGCGGCGCCAGCAGCTGCTCCTTCTTCTTGATGAGGTGGAGCGCGGCGCGCCGTGCCGAACGCGGACCGAGCCCCGGCACCTTGGCCAGCAGCTGAATCAGGCGTTCGATCTCGGGACCGGCGATTCGCTTCGACATCGCACCGGTTTAGACCATGATCCCGAAAAGTGGAAACCGGTTTTCGGAAAAGATCATGGTCAAACAAGACGATAGAGCCCCATTCCGAACTATCGGAATGGATCAGGCTCTAGGATTTTTCAGCGGGTTTTGGAACACTCCTGAGGCGCGCGCTGTTCAACGCGCAACGAGGCAATCGCTTTAGGTTTGCGCCGCCCCTCATTGCCCTGCCGGGCATTTCTCCCCGTATAGTGACGGGGAGAAAGGGCCAACCGCGACCTCGGCACCCTTTTTGCAGCGCCGGAAATTGGCGAAGTCCTTGGCAAAGGCGTACTTCTCCCCGTCACTATACGGGGAGAAGATGGCGGCAGCCAGATGAGGGGCGGCGGCGCCCTCAACAATCGACCGCCTCAGTTTTCTTCCAGCGGCCGGGTCTGGCCGGCGATCATAGCGCCGATCGCGTCGGCGTTCTCGGGCGTCGCCTCGAACGACATTGTCGGTTCCGCCGGCGCGGCCTGGAAGGAGGTGACAGGCCGGGCGCTCACGGTCCCGCCAAAACGGGCCGCATCCGGCTCCTGCATTGGTTCTTGCAGCGCCACAAGTATCGGCTTCTCTTGAGTCGGCTTCTCCGGGGTCGCCATTCCGGCAGTCACCCTGGTCTGCTTTGCCGGCTGCGATGCAGCGGCGGTCACATAGGTTGCCTTGGCAAATGTCGGCCTGGCCTCGCGTGCCGGCTCCGCCGAGGCGACAAGTATGGCCTGAGCGGCAGGCGCCTGCGGCTTGGCCTGGGCCACGGCGACCACCGGTTCGTCCGGCAGCGGCTGCCAGTTGCGGCCGCGCTTTTCATAGAAGGCATTGCCGCCGGCGACCATGGTGTAGTGCATGTTCTTGTAGGGGAAGCGCAGGCCGGCGGTGTGGAAATACATGGTGTTCTTCAGCTTGGCCTTGCGCTCGCCCTTGAGCACCGCCTCGGCGGCTTCCTCGACATCGGGCATCGCCTTCGAATTCATCGGCCGTGTCATGACGCCCGGCGCGAACTGGCCGCGCTCGCCAACCACTTCGCAGATGGTGCTGCCGTGCTTGCCGGACCGGAGCCGGTTCATCACCACGGTGCCGACCGCAATCATGCCGTCACGGCTCGAGCGGTTGGACTCGAAGAACATCGCCCGCTCCAGGCATTCCTTCTCCTTGGGCGTGGAATTGTAGGAGCGCGAGCTCAGGAAACCCGGCGTAATGGCATCGGTCAGGCTGGACATGCCGTGCGAGGCGGTCTGACTGCAAGCGGCCAAAAACAGCGGCGAGATAACGACGCCGAGCCGCAACGGCGTCTTCCATCGGGTAGAGATCAACAGGCGTCCCCTCATTCTGCTGCCAGCCCGCCCCTGGTTGCGGCAAGAATGAGACACTTTCAGGCAAAAAGATGGCTAAAGCGTTATTAAGTGTGGGGCGTTGCCCAATAGACACAGCTGGCTGGTCAGCAAGCGTTGGGCCGCTAAAGGCTTCGGCCACTGTAACGGCATCCCGATTGACTAATAGCGCGTCGCGTTCGACCGGCCTCATGCGACGCGTTTTAGGTTCTTGTTTTGATGCATGTCATTATCGCAAAACCCCTGCACACTTTTGCGCGACATGCATTAGCCTTAGAACGGCAGCTTCATTCCCGGCGGGATCGGCAGTCCCGCAGTCAGCGCCTTGGTCTTCTCCTGCATGGTCTGCTCGACCTTGGTCCTGGCGTCGTTGTGGGCAGCGAGGAGCAGGTCCTCCAGAATCTCGACCTCGTCCTCCTTGAACAGCGACGGATCGATCTTCAGCGACTTCATCTCGAATTTGCCGGTCAGCGTGACGCTGACCAGGCCGCCGCCGGCCTGCCCGGTGGCTTCCAGCATGGCGATCTCATCCTGCATGGCCTGAAACTTGGCCTGCATTTCCTTTGCCTTGCCCATCAGGCCAAGAAGATCTTTCATCGCACGGTCCTTTGCAGTTGGTGCTGGTTGTTTCAGGTTTCGTCGTCGTCGGCCGGCGGCTCGACCGGCACTTCGGCCTCGGCCGCATCGGCTTCCGGCGCGTCGGGAATGCGTACGTCGATGATCTTGGCGCCGGGAAAGCGCGCCAGGATGGCGGCGACCGTCGGGTCGCTCTTGGCATCGAGGAAGGCGTTTTCGCGCTTCGTCGATTCCATCTCGGCCAGCGTCTGGCCGCCCTCCTCCTTCGACAGCGACACCAGCCAGTTGCGACCGGTCCAGGCGCGCAGCTTGGCGGTCAAATCATTGAGCAGCATCTTCGGCGCATCGTCGGTCAGGCTGACGTCGATACGGGCGGGCTCGATGCGCACAAGGCGCACGCAACGCTTCACCAGCACCTTGAAGGCCATGTCGCGCTGGGCGTCGGCAAGGGCGACAATGTCGGCCAGCGATTTCACCGGCACCGGCGGCGCCTCGACCACTGGCTCCGGCGGAGCAACGAAGTCGGTCGGCACGGGCTCGGCCTCGACCAGGCGCATCGTCTGCGCGCCGCCATTGGCCGTCGGCATCCGCGTCTGTGCCACGGCGCCGGCACCACCGCTTGCAGGCGCATGGCTCGCGGGGCCGGGGCTTGCCGGCGCGCCATTCGCGCGCGGCGCGGCGCCCGGCAGCGAAACGCCGTTCTCCAGCGATTTCAGCGCCTCATCCAGGGTCGGCAGGTCGGCGGCATGGGCCAGCCGGATCAGCACCATCTCGGCGGCGCTGACCGGGCGGTTGGAGGTCTGCACCTCGGGAATGCCTTTCAAGAGCATCTGCCATGTCCGCGACAGCACCTTGACCGACAGCGTGCTGGCGAAATCGGCGCCGCGCCGGCGCTCGTCCTCGGACAGCGAGGCGTCGTCGATGGCAGCCGGCACGAAACGCAGACGGGTGACCAGATGGTTGAACTCGGCAAGGTCGGTCAGCACCGCGGCAGGATCGGCGCCGGTATCGTACTGGGCACGGAATTCGGCAAGCGCGGCGGCGACGTCGCCCTTCATGACATGTTCAAACAGGTCGACGATGCGGGCACGGTCGGCCAGGCCGAGCATGGCACGCACCGCTTCGGCGCTGACCGCGCCGCCGCCATGGGCGATCGCCTGGTCGAGGATCGACTGCGCATCGCGCATCGAGCCTTCGGCAGCGCGCGCGATCATCGCCAGCGCATCGTCTTCGACTTCGATGCCCTCCAGACCGGCTATCCTGGCAAGGTCGGCCTTGATCATCGCCGCATCGATGCGCCTGAGGTCGAAACGCTGGCAGCGCGACAGGACGGTGATCGGCACCTTGCGGATTTCGGTGGTGGCGAAGATGAACTTGACGTGCGGCGGCGGCTCTTCCAGCGTCTTCAGCAAGCCGTTGAAGGCCTGGTTGGAAAGCATGTGCACTTCGTCGATGATGTAGACCTTGTAGCGCGCCGACACCGGGGCGTAGCGCACGCGCTCGATGATGTCCCTGATGTCGTCGATGCCGGTATGCGAGGCGGCGTCCATCTCGATGACGTCGACATGGCGGCCTTCCATGATCGCCTGGCAATGCTCGCCGAGCACGGCAAGGTCGACGGACGGCTGGTCGACGGTCGGTGTTTTGTAGTTCAGCGCCCGCGCGAGGATGCGCGCGGTCGTCGTCTTGCCGACGCCGCGCACGCCGGTCAGCATCCAGGCCTGGGCGATGCGGCCGGTGGCAAAGGCATTGGTCAACGTGCGGACCATCGGCTCCTGGCCGATCAGCTCGGAGAAATTCGACGGCCGGTATTTGCGCGCTAGCACCCGATAGGCGGCAGGCTTGTCCAATTTCCCGGCCTCGTTTTCGGCTTCGCTCATTCGCCCGTTAAGCTCCAAGGGCTGCCACTGGAGGCGGCCGATTCCTGCGCATAGTTTCGCCCGCACGGCTTGGCGCCGTCAATGTCGAGCAAAAGGCGAAGAGGTGGGAGGCTGGAACAATGACCCGTTCCGGGCTCGTTAGGGCTGCTTCCTTCCGGACCTGACCCGGTTGGCGAGTGGACCGTCCACCACCAACCTCCCAGCCTCCATATCGGCAATCCGGCGATGAAATGCAAGTGCGGATGATGGGGGTCTTAAGCGACGGCGACAGCTGAAACCAAAAACCCGCCTCTGCGGGCGGGTCGTTGGGGCGAATAATCACCATAGCGAAATTAGTAGCATAGCTGCCGGCACAAAGCAAGAACAAAATGTGGCTGCGGTCGGAGAAAATCGCGGATATGCCCCTTGTGAAAGGAGCCGGCCGGCAGGCCAGAGGGCGCGCGAGAATCGTGGCTTCATTCCAGCTTGGGTTCCTCGCCCCACGAAAGTGGGGAGAGGTGGCTCGGCGAAGCCGAGACGGAGAGGGGACTGCGCCCTACGAAGGCCCCCTCTCCGGCCGCTGCGCGGCCACCTCTCCCCCGCTTCGCGGCGGGCGAGGAACCCAGGTCTTGAGAGGTCGAGGGCAACCTCGGCAAGCGTCATCCGAGTTGGATCTTCCTCTGAACGTTCTGCCCGATCGCCAAACCCTCAGAACTCGATCCCCTGCTGCGCCTTCACGCCGGCGGAGAAGTGGTGCTTGGTCACGCCCATCTCGGTGACCAGATCGGCCGCCTCGACCAATGCCGGCTTGGCGTTGCGGCCGGTGACGACGACATGCAGGCCTTCGCGACGAGCCTTCAGCGCCGCGACCACCTTTTCGAGATCGAGATAGTCGTAACGCAGGGCGATGTTCAGCTCGTCGAGCACCACGAGGCTGATCGACGGGTCGGCCATCAACTCGAGCGCCTTCGCCCAGGCGGCCTCGGCCGCCGCGATGTCGCGCTTCAGGTCTTGCGTCTCCCAGGTAAAACCCTCGCCCATGGCGTGCCAGACGACACGATCGCCAAAACTAGCAAACGCGTCTTTCTCGCCGGTGTGCCATTTGCCCTTGATGAACTGGACGACGCCGACGCGCTTGCCATAGCCGAGCATTCTGAGCGCCAGCCCGAAGGCGGCCGTGGTCTTGCCCTTGCCCGGCCCGGTGTTGACGATCAGCAGCCCCTTCTCGACCGTCTTGGCCGCGACCTCGGCGTCCTGCACCGCCTTGCGCTTGGCCATCTTGGCGCGGTGGCGTTCCTCGTCCCCCTGTTCAATGGTCTTGGGATCGATAGCATCAGCCATGTCATTTCACCTTGAGCGGCAGCCCCGCCACCATCAAAAGCACTGTGTCCGCGACGGCCGCGACGTCCTGATTCAGCCGGCCGGCGGCGTCGCGAAACCGTCTTGCCAGCGCATTCTCCGGCACGATGCCCTGGCCGACCTCGTTGGACACCACGAACCACGGCCCACGCGGCCGCGACAGCACATCGGCCAGCCCTCGGCATTCGGCCTCGACATCATGTTCGGCCAGCATATGGTTGGTCAGCCACAGCGTCAGGCAGTCGATCAGCGCCGGCTGGCCGTCAGGCAGCGCCTCGATCGCGCCGGCAAGGTCGAGCGGCGCATCGATGGTCGTCCAGCCCTCGCCTCGCCGCGACCGATGTAGCGCGATACGCTGGCGCATCTCGTCGTCATAGGCTTGCGCCGTGGCGATATAGCGCCAAGGCGGCGGACGGGCCGTTACCAGCCTCTCGGCATACGCGCTCTTGCCGGAGCGCGCACCGCCGATGACCAGGGTCAATGCCCCGGCAGCGCGGTCAGGCAAAGCTGTCGCGCAGGCTGGTCGCCGTGCCGGTGAAGCGGCCGCGCACCACGCCGACGACCGCGCCGAGCACCAGCCAGAACACCAGATTGGTCAGCGTCACCGCCACCACGAACTGGTGGTGCAGGCCTTCTGGGATCGTCGTCTCGAAACTGTCGGGCTGCGGCGCGCCGACGATATGCGGCGCAACGATCAACGCCACCGCAAGAACCACCAGCGGCAGCGATCTGCGGAAGACGATAAGGCCGAGACCGGCCGCGGTCGCCACCACTGTTGCCCACCACCATATCTGGCGTTGGACAAGGTCGCCCGCCGGCATCGCCGGCAGTTCCGGCGGCAGGCCGAGGCCCGGCGCCAGCGTGAACACGGCAAAGCCGGCCAAGCCCCAGAACAGGCCCTGGCGCCAATTGCCGATGCCGCCGGCGAATTCCGAAACCGCAACCAGGACCAGCGCAAAGCCGATGCCGGTGACGATATTGGCAACGACGCTGAAGCCGAAGCGTTCGAAACCGTCGGCCGGCGCCCAGCTTTCCTCTTCCGCCGGAGCCATTGCTTCAGCCGGTGCCGGCGCGGCGCTGCTCATGGCCGTCGTGCCCGCGGCGTTCTCGGCCGGTGCCGCGGCATGGTCATGGCCGCCGCCGGCCTGTTCGTAGACTTCCGCCTTCAGGATGAGCGGCACCGTGGCATAGGCTTGCATGCAGGCGAGAGCCACGCCGGCCACAAGCCCTGCGATCGCCGCGATGAACACGACGTTGCGAAACAGTGTCATGATGTCAGCCCCTTGTTAGTGGCAGGGAAAGCCCATCGAATGGCGATAGTCGTGCGCGGCATTGTGGACCGCATCGATATGCGAGAAGCCGACAAAGCCCATGACGAAAATGCCGAGGAATGCAGCAAGCGCCAGCTGCATGAAACGCGACTGCGAGGAGGCGGAAGCGCCGAGCGAGACGGAAGCGGTATTCATGTCTTGTCCTTTCGCCCTCCACCCGAGGGCATAGAAGTCAGTTTCCTGTCGCCGGCAGGTCTCCTGGCTCGCGGATCAGCGCCCTTCCCCACCTTCCCGAAGGCGAACCCTCAGTGGCATATGGAGAGGACTACCGCACACAGTTGCGGGGGCAGCCACGGCATTGGGCAAACAACTTGCCCTCACCGCATTCCCTCTTGGTTCCAAACGGAACCGACGACATCAGCGACTATAGGCAGAATCGCCGCGCCCGGCAAACCAAATTCCGCCGGATCGTGTAGCGAATGCGCCGCCTCGCCAAGCTGGCCGGCCGGCGCCGCGATTGACAATTTTCGCGGCCGGTGTCGGCTGGCGGATGGGGAGGAAGCCGGCATGCAACCCAGCCCGAACGAGCGCGGTCCCTACAACGGCCTGACGCGGGCCGAGCCGACGCTGCCGTCATCGGCCTATTGGGACATCGCGGCCTATCAGAACGATCTCGAGGCCATCTGGTATCGCAACTGGCTGCTCGTCTGCCGCGAGGCCGACCTTGCCCAGCCGCTGGCTTTCAGGACGTTCCACATCGGCACGCAGGAGGTCGTCGTGCTGCGCGACGAGACCGGCGAATTGCGCGCCTTCCACAACACCTGCCGGCATCGTGGCTCGCAGCTTTGCCAGCAGAGCGAAGGCCGGCTGAAGGTGCGGCTCATCACCTGCCCCTACCACGCCTGGTCCTATTCGCTGCGCGGCGATCTGGTGCGCGTGCCGTCGAAATCGCTGCCTGAAGGTTTCGACAAGGCCGATCATCCGCTCTACCGCGTCGCGCTGTCGGTGTGGCGCGGGTTCGTCTTCGTCAACCTCGCCGAAGACGCTGCCGGTTCGGCTGAAACATCCTTCGATCCGGCATCCGGCAACCTCGCCAACTGGCCGTTGGAAACGCTGCTGAGCGGCCATGTCCTGCGCAAGGTTATGAACTGCAACTGGAAAATCTTTTGGGAAAACTTCAACGAGTGCCTGCACTGCCCCGGCGTCCACAAGGACCTGTCGCGGCTGGTGCCGATCTATGGCCGCGGCCTGATGGGCCGGCACGACGACCCCGAATGGGCGCGCCACGCCGACAATGACGCACCGGAATTTGCCGGCGGCTTGCGGGCCGGGGCCGAAACCTGGTCGCGCGACAGGCGCGTCCACGGCTCGGTCTTTTCCGGCCTGACGCCGGCCGAGCGTGCCGCCGGGCAGACCTATGCCACCAGCCTGCCGTCGATGTTCGTCGTCGGCCATGTCGACTATGTCAGGACCGTGCGGCTGGTGCCACTTGGGCCGGAGCAGACCGAACTCACTGCCGAATGGCTTTTTTCGCCCGAAGCGCTCGCCGATCCGGCCGCCGATATCGACAACATCGTCGCCTTCGGCACCCAGGTGCTGGAGGAGGACGCTGATATCTGCGAGGTCAACCAGAAGGGCCTCCGCTCGATGCGCCACAAGGCCGGCGTGCTGATGCCGGAGGAATATGATCAGCACCGCTTCCACAATTGGGTGCGCGAGCGCCATGCGGCGCTCGAAAATCAAAGCGATTTGGGCAGATAGCGCCAGGTGACGAAGCCGCAGATCGCCGCCAGCAGGCCGAGCGTCGCGAAAACCGCGCCCAGTCCGAAAAACGCCAGCACCACCGAGTAGACCAGCGGCGGCGTCAGCTCGGAAAAGTCGAGATAGGTGCGGTAGACCGCCGCCATCTGTGCCCGCTCATACGAGCGCACCGAGCGCATGAAGGCAGTCGAGCCCAGCGCATCGAGCGCGATGGTGAAGAAGGCACCGCAAAGCAGCAACCCGCCGGTGACGAGCGGTGCGGCCTCGCCGACGGCGCCGGCCGCCAGCAGCGTTGCCGACATCGCGAAATAGGCGAACGTCATGGTGCGCCGGCCGCCGAAACGCTTTCCTGCCCTGCCCCAGAAGATGGCCATGAACAAAAGCGCATTGCCGGCCGAAACCAAGAGGCCGCCGGCGAGCTTGCCCTCGCCGGTGATCACCATGAACAGCGGCCCATAGACGAAGAAAGTCGTCCAGAAGCAGGAGCGGCCGAAGGCGATCAGCCAGGCCAGCCTCAGCCTTGGCTGCGCGACGAAGCGGCCGATATTGGCCAGCGGATTGACCGGCCGCGTCTTGCCGGGGCGGATCGACGGGTTGTCGCCAAGCCGGTAAGTCCAGAACAGCGCCAGCAAGGCCATGGCGAAGACGGCCACCGCGCCATGCGCGGCATAGATGCCGAAACGCGTGTAGAGGAAAATGCCGAGGGTCGGCCCGGCGGTCCAGGCAAGCATCGACCACGCCATGCGCAGCGACTCGGCCTGCATGAAATCGGTCTTGCGGATATGATCCATGATGTAGAGGTTGAGCGTGATCGCCAGCGCGCCGGCGCCGACGACGCGGCAGAGCATGCCGACCACCTGGCCGGCCAGCGTATGGGTGACGAAGAACAGCGAGCCGGCGGCCAGCAGGCAGGCGCCGGCGGTATAGACCCAGCGCCGGGCAAAGCGGGCGATCAGCATCGGCATGAACAGCGTCGCCGACAGGCCGAGCATCGCCACGATCGTGTAGAGGATCGAAACGATCTGCTCGTTGTGCAGGATCTCGTAGGCCTGGATCGGGATGACGCTGGATACGGTGGCGCGCGCGAAGGATTCGACCGCATAAAGCGAGGCGAAGGTGCGGGCATCCGCCGGCCGCAAGGCCGCGAGCCAGATCGGATGGCGCACATGGGTAGCCATTGCTTTTCCCGAAGCCGAATCGCCTGAAGCAGTGTTTGGAGCACAAATCTGCCGCGGCGATTCCTTGCCGGGTAACAGGAAACCGACGCCTTCACGGCAAAAAGCGAAGCCGGCCAAAGGCTTTCCGGCTCTGGCCTAAAGCAGCCCTGATGCTGGCCGGCGCCAACGTGACGCAAGGCCCTGCTTCTTTTGACGGTGGCAACCGTGATAGTCGTCTTGCCGGGGCTGAACCAAGACAGCGAGACCATGAGCACCGACACGCCGACCGCCTCCGTTCAGGATCAACCGAAGTCGAAGCGCATCGCCGCCATCGACATTGCACGCGGCATCGCATTGCTTGCCATGGCGAGCTATCATTTCACCTGGGACCTCGAATTTTTCGGCTACACCGATCCCGGCCTCACCGCCTTCGGCTGGTGGAAAATCTATGCGCGCTGCATCGCCTCGAGCTTCCTGTTCCTGGTCGGCATCAGCCTCTATCTCGCCCATGGCAAAAAAATCCGCTGGACCGGCTTCTGGAAGCGCTTCGCCATGGTTGCCGGGGCAGCGCTCGCAATATCGCTGGTCACCCGCATCGCCACGCCCGACGGCTTCATCTTCTTCGGCATATTGCACGAGATCGCCCTCGCCAGCCTGCTCGGCCTGGCGTTCCTACGGTTGCCGGCGCTGCTGACGCTTGCCGTGGCGGCCCTCGTCATTGCCGCGCCTTTCTACCTGCGATCCGAGCTTTTCGATCATCCAGCTTTATGGTGGGTCGGCCTGTCGGCGACCAACCCGCGCTCCAACGACTACGTTCCATTGCTGCCCTGGTTCGGCGCCGTACTTGCCGGCATCGCGGTTACCAAGCTCGCCTCCACCTCCGGCGTGCTGACGCGGCTGTCGGCCCTGACGCCCGGCCGCTGGGCAAATCCGCTGGTCTTCATCGGCCGGCACAGCCTTGCCTTCTATTTGATCCATCAGCCGGTGCTGATCGGCTCGGTCTGCCTGCTTTCGCAATTCATGCCGGCGCAGGCCGAAACCAGGGAGGTGAGTTTTCTGAAATCCTGCCAGATATCCTGCGAGCAGGCACGCGACACCAAGTTCTGCTCCAGCTATTGTGCCTGCATGCTGGACACTCTCCAGGGCGAAGCCTCGCTTGACCGGCTCTACAGCAACGACCAGTCCCCGGAGTGGAAGGCGCATATTGGCGAGCTCGCCGGAACCTGCACCGCCCAAATCGAGGCGGCGGAACCGGGAACGCGCTAATCGAGGGAGGACAATAATGAGCGACAGTCACCCGAAACCCGTGCAGCAAAATCCTGGGCAGCCGAAGCTGGGGCACATCCCATGGCCGCCGCTGATCTATATCGCCGCCATCATCGTCAGCGTCGCGCTGGGGCTGTTCTATCCGCTGCCGTGGATCGGCGATCTTCTCGGCGACATCCTGTTCGCCGCCGGCCTTGTGGGGTTGGTGGCGGTTGCCGCGCTCTGGTTCACGGCAATCCGCACCATGATCCGCGCCAAGACGACGCTCAACCCGAACGGCGTGCCTGACCATCTGGTGACCACCGGACCCTTCGCCGTCAGCCGCAACCCGATCTACCTCGCCAACACATTGCTGCTGGTCAGCCTCGCCTTTGTCACTGGGATCGCCTGGTTCCTGCCGCTGGCGGTCATCGCGGCGTTCCTGACGCAGAAGCTGACGATCGAGAGCGAGGAGAAGGTGCTGACGGCCAAATTCGGCAAGAAGTACCGGGACTACGCCAAAAGGGTGCGGCGCTGGATTTGAGCCGGGGCTGACACCGCGCTTATGTGGTGACGCCGAGTTCCACCAGCCGCTCGACGCAGGATTCCTCGGCCTGGTCGAGCTCGGCCAGGGTCTCTTCGAGGTCGCGGCGTTTTTGGCGCAAATCCTCGCGCTTTTCCTCGATGCGCTTGATCATCAGCTTGAGCTGGCCGACCTCGCCGGGCGGCTCCCTGTACATCTGGATGATCTCGCGGATCTCGTTGATCGAGAAGCCGAGCCTTTTTCCCCGCATGATCTGGCGGATGAGATGCCGGTCCGACGGGCGGAACAGCCGGGTGCGGCCGCGCCTTACCGGCTGCACCAGCCCTTCGTCCTCGTAGAAGCGCAACGTCCGCGTCGACACGTCGAATTCGCGGGTCAGCTCCGTGATCGAATAATATTCCCGCATCGTCACTCCAATGCCCCGGCCACGCCGCAAGTTCCAACTGGCCGGCGCCCAAGGCGCCCAGGCGCGCACCAGAATCGGCGGACAAGGCACCTTCCAAAGCCTCGCACGACATTTACGTAAAAGTCAATTGAGGTGCCGTTCAGCTTACGCCGAACCACCATGTGGCGAGCCCGAGAAAGGCAAAGAAACCGACGACATCGGTGACCGTGGTGACGAAAACCGCCGAAGCCACGGCCGGGTCGATCTTGAAGCGGTCGAGCAGCAGCGGGATAAGGATGCCCGCCAGAGCCGCCACGAACATGTTGATGATCATTGCAGCCGCAATGATGCCGCCGAGATTGCGATCGTGGAACCAGGCAGCAGCCACGAGGCCGATCAGGATGGCAAAGATGATGCCGTTGATGAAGCCCACCCCGATTTCGCGGCGGATGATGCGGCCGGCATTGTAGATGTCGAGGTCCCGGGTCGCCAGCGCCCGCACCGTGACCGTCATGGTCTGCGAGCCGGCATTGCCGCCCATGCCGGCGACGATCGGCATCAGCACCGCCAGCGCCACGATATGCTCGATGGTGCGGTCGAACAGGCCGATCACCGAGGCCGCCAGGAAAGCCGTCAAAAGATTGACCAGCAGCCAGGGCACGCGCGAGCGCGAGGTCGAAAAGATGCTGTCCGAGAGTTCTTCGTCGCCGACGCCGCCCATGCGCAGCAGATCTTCCTCGGCCTCCTGCTGGATGACGTCGACGACGTCGTCGATGGTCAGCACGCCGACCAGCCGCTCGTTCTCGTCGACGACGGCAGCCGACAGAAGATCGTATTGTTCGAATTCGCGCGCCGCCTCCTCCTGGTCCATGGTGGCCGGGATGGCATGCCTGGTCTCATGCATGACCTCTTCGACCTTGACCGAGCGCTTGGTACGCAGGATCTGGTCGAGGTCGATAGCGCCGAGCAGCTTGAAGCTCGGATCGATGACGAAGATCTGGCTGAAACGGTCAGGAAGATTGTTGTCCTCGCGCATGTAGTCAATGGTCTGGCCGATCGTCCAGAAGGGCGGCACCGCGACGAACTCCGTCTGCATGCGGCGGCCGGCGGTCTCTTCGGGATAATCGAGCGAGCGCCGCAGCCTGATCCGCTCGGTGAACGGCAGCTGCGACAGGATCTCGTCCTGGTCCTCCTGGTCGAGGTCTTCGAGAATGTAGACGGCATCGTCGGAATCGAGATCCTGCACACCTTGAGCGATCTGCGCATTGGGCAGACTGTCGACGATGTCGCGGCGGATCGCCTCGTCAACCTCGGTCAGCGCAGAAAAGTCGAAATCCTTGCCCAGCAATTCGACCAGCGCGCGCCGCTGTTCCGGGTGCAGGGCCTCGAGCAGGTGACCGAGTTCCGACTGGTGCAGATCGTCGACTTCACGCTTCAGCGTCAGTGTATCGCGATCGGCGATCGCGGCACCGATCTGGGCGAGGAACGACGACAGGATGACGCCGTCCTCGTCATAGATGTCGGCGCGGCGCTCCTCGGCCGCCCTGGCGCCGGTCATATGTTCGTCCTGGCCTTCCACCAGCGCCTCCAGCCATCGGATTTCCGGATAAGGTGCCTGTCAGGTCTAGACCATGATCCTGAAAAGTGGAAACCGGTTTTCCGAAAAGATCTTGGTCGAACACAAAGATGGAGCGGCGGCATAATTCGCTTGAGAATCGGCCTCTCTGTGCGCAACGGACGGATATCGGACCACCTTGCGAGCTGCCGGTTGCCCAAGGTTGATAAGTATCTCTATAATTATCGCTAATAAATGGAGGGTGTTTATGGGGAAATATCTGTTTACCAGCCTCACTCATGCGCAATATGAATTATGAATGGAGATGAGGCCTGCCGTGGCGCTCACATTTTCGCCGTGTCGCCAAGGCAGGTAACGCTCGTTCAATGACGCTGCGCAGGGCGGTTGGGCTTCTGGTCTGACGCCGCCGGCAGAAGTGTCGATATCAGGGGATCTGGTCAATGACCGACAACAAGCCAGACGTTACCAAGGATTGGCAAGCGACGCAGGGCCAGAAGTCCTCCGCCACGCGTCTTCGCCTCTTCGCCGCACTCTCGTGGATCGTCGCCATTGGCGGCGAGATCTACGGGATTATGCTGCTTCGCCAGAACAAGTTCGACCAGGGACACCTGCCGCTGATCATCGGCCTTCTGGTCGGCATCGCGATTTTCGCAATCGCCGGCAACTTGCTGTGGAAGGCGGCCAACAGGCACGATCCGGCCCGCGCATCCGACGCGGCCAGGTTCTTCTTCCAAAACCAGCTCGGCGCAATCATCACGCTGATTGCCTTCCTCCCACTGGTTTTCCTGATCCTCACCGACAAAAACATGGATCCGCGGACCAAGAAGATTGCCGGCGGCGTCGGCGCTGCGCTGGCTGTGCTCGCGACGGTTACGGGGATCAGTTTCAAACCCCCGTCGGTCGAACAGTACACTCAGGATATGAACACGTGCGCAGCCCAGATCAAGTCGGGGCAGCCGACCACCGCCTGTTCGCCCGATGTCGCCGCTCAGGCGCAGGCGATCGCGGCGGACACGGCCGCGGTGGCGGCGGCGACGCGGGACGCGAGCCACCCCGCCGGTCAGGATGTCGTTTACTGGATCGCGCCCGAAAACGGAGCCGCGAAGTCCGCCGAGCCGCATGTTTTCCACCTCTGCGCAGGCGTGAGTCCGCTGAAGGACAAGACCGTGAATAGTGGCTCCGTGACGGAGGCCTATGCACAGAACGCCATTCGCATCACGAAGCAGATCGATATGGAACAGAAGCAGTGCGGGTTCACCGCCGCAACCAGCCCCAACTGAACCCGCCTGCGCTCGATCGCGTCCAACTGTTGGTCTTGTCGAGAGGGACGGCGCGCAAGCGCAGGCTCAGTATTGACTCGCCGAAGCAACGCTAAATACCGGGATCGCCCGGCTGGCCATTATTGTCCAACTGCAAACTTATCCGCAGCGGTTAGTCCCCTGCCCGGCAAAAGCCATGATCGCGGTTATGTCAGGCGGGCATGACCGTTACGAAAATCGAAAATCATGAGGCCCAACCTGGCCTAAACAGGCGCGTGCTGCTCAGAGCTGCCGGTCTTGGCGCCCTTGCCGGGCTCACCGCCTGCGCAACCGCAGTGCTGCCTACCGGCGAAGGCGCCGGTGTCTCTGCCTCCGCCGCCGGCACACTGGCCGGCATCCGCGCTTCGGCGGGTCTCGGGCCGCTTGTCGCCGATGCGCAGCTCGAGCAGGCGGCGCTCCAGCAGGCCGGCTACATGGCGCGCGGCGGCCGCATGAACCACACCACCGGCTGGGGCAAGGACTTTGCCTCGCGCGTCAAAGACAATGGCATTGCCGGCGCGGCCGCCGAAAACATCGCCGAAGGCCGCTTCGACCAGCAGAAGCTGTTCGATATCTGGGTGCATTCGCCAGGCCACCGCCGCAACATGCTCGACCCGCGCTTCACCCGCTTCGGCCTCGCCTATGTAAGCGACGGCCGCGACAGCACACTTCGCTACTGGTGCCTTGTGCTCGGCAGATAACTTCCGCCATGTGGTCGGCGGAAGCCTGTCGGGCGACCGATCCGTCAGTCTTTGCGGCCGCGGCCGAGCAATTCCTCTATGTCCTGCGCACAAACCGGTCTGCTGAAATGATAGCCCTGCATTTCGTCGCAATTGTTCCTGCGCAGGAAGGCCACCTGATCATCCGTCTCAACGCCTTCGGCAATGACCCTCAGGTTGAGATTTTGCCCCAATGAAATCACCGCGCTGGCCACAGCCTGATCGTTCTCGTCGGCGGCGAGATCCTTGATGAAGGACTTGTCGATCTTCAGCCGCGCCACGGGAAAGGTCTTGAGTGCACTGAGGCTGGAATAGCCGGTGCCGAAATCATCGATCGAGATCTGGACACCCAGGCTTTGCAGGGCGTTCATGGTGGCGACCGCGAGCTCGATATCCTGCATGATAAGGCTCTCGGTCACCTCCAGCTCGAGATATCTCGCCTCCAGGCCGCTGTCCTTCAACGCGCTGACGATGCGATCGATCAGGTTGCGTTCCCTGAATTGCCGCGCCGACACATTCACGCAAACGGTCAAGGGCGGCAGTCCTGCGTCTTGCCAGGCTTTGTTCTGCCGGCACGCCTCATGCAGAACCCAGTCGCCGATCGGTACGATCAGACCAGTCTCCTCGGAGGTCGGGATGAACGTCGTCGGCATTACCGTGCCAAGCGTTGGATGGTTCCAGCGTATCAGCGCCTCGACCGCAAAAACCCGACCTGACCGAAGGTCCACCTGCGGCTGGTAGAGCAGCGTGAATTCCGAACGCGCCAAGGCGTTTCGCAACTCTTCCTGAAGCACGAATTTTTCATGCGCCCTGGTGTTGAACTCCGGAGCGTAGAACTGGAAGTTGTCGCGGCCGAACTCCTTGGCGCGATACATGGCCGCGTCGGCATTTGCCAGCAGCGTATCGGGATCCGTCCCATCCTTGGGATAGTTGGCAATGCCGATGCTGGCCGTCGCCCGTACAAGATGCGCTCCGAGCTGAACCGGCTCGGCGAGTGCAGCCCTGAGCTTTTGCAAGGTCTCGGAGACGAGATCGACGTTCGCCGGCTGGTCGAAAAGCACGACGACGAATTCGTCGCCGCCCAGCCGCACGACAGTATCGGTCGCCCGGACGCAGTCGACCATGCGACTTGCGACGATCTTCAGAAGCTCGTCTCCGGCATTGTGGCCGAGCGTGTCGTTGACGAATTTGAAGTTGTCCAGATCGATGAACACCACCGTCACCCAGCGATCGTATCGCTGGGCGTACAAGACCGCCTGCGAAAGCCGATCCTCGAGCAAGGCGCGATTGGGAAGCCCGGTCAGCACGTCATGGTTGGCCATGAAGTGGATGCGGTCTTCGGCCTGTTTGCGTTCGATGGCGATCCCGGCGATGCGCGTGGTGAAATCGATGAGGCGGGTCTCGGTCTCGGTCGGTTCGCGCACCGTCATAGAATACATCGCAAAGACGCCGAGCACGGCGCCCTGATGAGACAGGATCGGGGTCGACCAGCATGAACGCAAACCGTACGGCCGCGCGAGTTCGCGATAGTCCTGCCAAAGCGGATCCTGCATGATGTCAGCGACAATCACCGGCTCGCGCCGATAGACTGCGGTACCGCAAGACCCTGCCCGAGGGCCGACCGCGGCGCCGTCGACGGCGTCGGTATAGTCTCTCGGCAGGCTCGGCGCGGCGGCGTGGCGCAAGTGGGTGCCATCCTTGTCGAGCAGCAAGACCGAACCGAATATCCCCGCCAGTTGGGACTCGACTAGACGCATGAGCCGCTCGAGCACGTCTTCGAGGGGAGCGCTCTTTGCGATCATCTCGAGGATATGCGCCTGCCCGTCGCGAAGGATTTCGGCCTGCTTGCGCGCAGTGATGTCGCGGGCAATGCCGACGAGGCCGAAAATGTTGTTTTGAACGTTGCGCAACGGCAGCTTCGTCGACAGGAACCATTTGCCGGTGCCTGACGCATCGACGACGAACTCCTCCTCGTCGATCATCGGTTGTCCATCACGCATCAGTTGCTGCTCGATGGAGCGAAATTTTTGCGCAAGATCCGGCGCGTGAAGGTCGAAGTCGCTCAGACCGATCATGTCGCTCGTGCTGTCCCGACCGCTGTCGGACGCAATGGCTCGGTTGGCGACGACGAAGCGGCTTTCGGTGTCCTTCAGCCACATGTAGTCAGGCACCAGGTCGATCAGCGTCTGCAGCGAGATACGCTCGTCGACGACCAGGCGATTGGCGCTGAGCTCGCTGATGTCCTCGTGCGTGGCCACCCAGCCGCCGTCAGGCATCGGTTGATGGCAGACCTGAATTGTCCGGCCATCGGCGAGCTCGGCTGTCCAGTTTCCCGAAGCCGTGCCCGAATTGACCGCCCGCGCCAACGCCAGATAAGCGTCCGCATTCATTGCCGAGGTTCCGACAGCGACGCGCCGCTCGACGATTTCGCGTAGCGCCGCACCCGGCTGCAATTGCTCCGGTGCAAGGCGATAGATTTCCGCATAGCGTCGGTTGCACAGGATCAGCCGTTCATCGGCATCAAAAAAGCAGATGCCTTGCGAGATGTTCTCGATCGCGGTCTGGAACCGCAGTGCCTGGTCCTGAAGCGCCGCAATCGTGGCGCGAAGCTCGCGCTCGAGGGCCTCATATGAGGCAGTCGCCAGTTTTGCCAGCGTCGTCAAATTGGCGGATTCAGGCGCTTCGGCGGTTTGCCTGGATGATTTCGTGGCCAAACACAATTCCTCCCGCTGATGCTTGAAGCAAGCAATGGAGGCTCGCTTTCAACCCAAAAGCGAGTGCATATTGGTCCGGATATACTAATGGCAGGTGAACCTTGCTCAACGCCGACGCGACCGGCACAGGCAACGGAACCCGTGAGCCGGTCGCGGTGCCGGAGCTGTGAGGCTTAGTCCATATGCGCGGCAGGCGCCCCACCGGCCGGCGGCGCAGCCTTTGGCTTGCGCAGCAGGAAAACAAACGGGACAGCAAGCAGTGTCATCATCATCAGCAGCTTGAAGTCATTGACGTAGGAGATCATCATCGCCTGGATATTGACCATGCGATCCATCAGCGACAGCGCCGTCGGATCGCCGCCCGCCGCTGCCGGCGATGCCGCCCAGAGGTTGGCATTGAACGGATTGACATAGGCCGAGAGCTCGGCGTGGTTGATCTGCGTGTTACGCACCAGCAGAACCGTCACCACCGACACACCGATCGACGAGCCAAGATTGCGCACCAGGCTGAACAACGCCGTGGCATCGGTGCGGAAGCGTGCGTCGAGCGTAGCGAAAGCCACGGTGGACAGCGGCACGAACACCATTCCCATTCCAAGGCCCTGGATGACGCCGGAGCTGAGGATAAGCCAGTTGTCCATCTGCGGCGAGAAGCTGGACATGGTGTAGAGCGATTGCGCGGTCAACAGGAAGCCGATGACGACGAGAATCCTGGCATCGATCCTGTGCATGATCCGCCCGACGAACAGCATCGCAATCATCGTGCCGACACCGCGCGGCCCCAGAACGATGCCGATGGTGAGTGTCGGATAGCCGAAGATGGTCGACAGCATGGGCGGCAGCAGCGACATGCTCGCCAGGATGAGCACGCCCATGACAAAGATGAACGCCAGCCCGGTGACGAAATTGCGATCGAGGAAAATCTTGGGGTCGATAAAGGGGTGCTCCGCCGTCAACGTGTGAATGGTGAACACCCAGAAGCCGGTGATGGAAAGGCCAAGCTCGATCCATATCTCGATCGAGGAAAACCAGTCGACCTCGCCGCCGCGATCGAGCATCAGCTGCAGCGCGCCGACACCGAGCGAGAGCATGGTGAAGCCGAAGAAATCGAAGCTGCGCACCCGCCGGGCGACGCTGGGAAGATATGCGGCCATGCCGAGGAAGGCGATGATGCCGACCGGCAGGTTGATGAAGAACACCCAGCGCCAGTTGAAATTCTCGGTCAGCCAGCCACCCAGCGTCGGGCCAAGGATCGGTCCCAGCATTATGCCGGCGCCCCAGATGGCCATTGCCTGGCCGTGGCGTTCCCTGGGGTTGATGTCGAGCAGGAAGGTCTGCGACAGCGGCACGATGGCCGCGCCGAACACGCCTTGCATCAGCCGGAAGAGAACGATGGTCTCCAGGCTCCAGGCGATGCCGCACAGCATGGAGAAGACGGTGAAGCCGACCACGGCCGTCAGGAACAGCTCCTTGCGGCCGAAGCGATCGGCCAGCCAGCCGGTCACCGGCGTCATGATCGCGGCGGCAACGATGTAGGAGGTCAGCACCCAGTTGATGTTGTCGGGGGAGGCGCCGAGATCGCCGGTCATGGTCGGCAGCGCAACGTTGGCGATCGTCGTGTCGAGCGCCTGCATGATCGTCGCAAGCATGAGCGCAACTGTGATCAGGCCGCGGTGCGGTACTTCGCGAAAGGGTTCTGGGCTGCTCATGACGTAAAACTTCCAGCAGGTAACAAAAACGTGTACATTAGGTTTCCGGACGGCGAGGCCCTCGCTGTAGAGAGACCCTCATCGCGGTGGGACGCGAGCATCGATGTGGGGGTTACATCGACTGAGCGTCTCGACAAAGCGGGCCTGCCGCCCGGAAACCTGAGGACCGAAGATCCTGCGCGGCGTTGTCTGCTCAGGCGGGCTACAGCGCAGCCCGTCTACGCATACAATTTTTCCTGCGTCTCCCTCGGACCAATCCTGCATCCATCTCGCTGTTTGCTATGCGGCCGCTACCAGGCCTCTTTACTTGGCCTCGCCTGCCGTGGCGCGGTGGAAAATGCTCGGCAGCCCGCGAGAAACGCCGGTGTCCACCGTGACCGTCGCGCTCATGCCGGTGCGCAGCGCCGTCTTGGCGTCGGCATCGGTCAATTCCAGGCGGACCGGAATGCGCTGCGTGACCTTGACCCAGTTGCCGGTGGCGTTCTGGGCGGGCAGCAGCGAGAACTCGGCCCCGGTGCCGGCGCCGATCGCCTTGACGGTGGCTTCGAACGTCTTGCCCGGATAGGTATCGACCATGATTTCGGCCTTCTGGCCTGGCTTCATGTTGGTGAGCTGGGTTTCCTTGAAATTGGCGTCGACCCAGGTGTCGCCGGTCTCGACCAGCGAAAACAGCGGCGTGCCCGAACCGACATACTGGCCGACCTTGAACGAAGCGGCCTGGCTGATGATGCCGTCGGCAGGCGCCTTGACCGTGGTCTGGACCAGATCGTAGGCCGCCTTGTCGCGTGCGGCGAGCGCCGCCATTACAGTTGGATGCTTGTCGGTCTCGATGTCGGGATTGCCGCCAAGTGCCGCCTTGGCGCTGACGATCCCTTGCTGGGCCACGGCCAGCTGCTGCTTGGCCTTATCGAGGTCGTTCTTGGCTTCGTCCAGCGACGACTTGGCGTTGATGCCCTTCTGGGCAAGGTCGGCGGCGCGGTCATATTGCGACTGCGCATACTGGACCTGGCTTTCGTCGGACTTCTCCTGCGCCAGCGCCTGGCTGTAGGCCGCACGCAGCTGCTCGACATTGAGCCGTGCGCCGGCCACCGCCGCGTCGGCCTGGGCCAATGCGATCCGGTAGGGCTCGGGATCGATAGCGAACAACACGTCGCCCTGCTTGACAGACTGGTTGTCGAAAATGTCGACCTGAACGATGCGGCCCGCCGTATCGGCGGCTATCGATACCTTGGCCTGCTGCAGATTGGCGTTCTCGGTCTCCTGATAGCGGCCGCCGGTCACCCAGACATAGCTGCCGCCGGCGATCAACGCAGCGGGCAGCACAAACATCAAAAGGAAGCGGCCGGCACGGCGCTTCTTCTTCGGCGCCACCGGCGCCGGAGCTACCTGCGGAGCGACCGTTACCGGAGCTGCCGCCGGCTTCGCGGGAGCTTCCATCTCCAGCTTGGCCGCATTCTCATCTAGTTTGGCTACCGCGTTCATGCTGCTGCGCCTTCCGTATTCTTCACTTTGTCCGAGGGCGGCGTCTCACCATCTGCAAGATTCTGCACCATTGTCTCCAGCGCCCTGACCAGGACGCGGCGATCTTCCGGCGAAACGCCAACGAGCGATTCCTCGTAAACCTCGCCGGCAAGGCTCTTGACGTGGGCGTAGGCCGCGTTCGCCTTGGCGGTCGGGAAAATCATGCGCACTCGCCTGTCGGTTGCGTCGGGACGGCGCTCGATCCAGCCGCCCTCCTCCATGCGATCGACAAGGCGCGAGACGCTGATCGGCTCGATTTCGAGAAGCTCGGCAAGCCGCGCCTGCGCGACACCCGCCTCCTTGGCGACACGTACCAGAAGCCGCCATTGCGCCGAAGAGAGGCCGAAACCACTGGCGCGCGCCTCGAAGCGCTTGCGCATCAGGCGCTGCACGTCGTGGATCAAAAAGCCCAATCTGTCGATGCCGTCGGAAACCATGAGCGACATATATAATAAGCGTGCTCATAATTCAAGGAGCGCGGATTATGCCAGAAGCCGGCAAGTGTGCATGGCAGTCAGTGCAGGGCGATCGTGGTTAGCAATTTATTACGCCGAGCACTTGTGACGAGTATGCAGAAGATCGGCGTTCAGATGCTCAGGCTATCGATCTCATCCAGGCGGAAAAGGCTTCGATATGCGCTTGTCGGGGGTGATTGGCTACGCCCGCAAGGTAAAAGCCATAGCCTGGCAGAGAGAGATCATGTGCCTTGACCAGCCTGCCGGCCTCGAGTTCGCCACTGACGACCACATCGCTGCAGATAGCGATGCCTTGGCCTGCCGCTACCGCGTCAATCGCGTGCAGCTCTTCGCGGAAACTTAAGTCCCATGCCTGGTTGGCATTGGGGATGCTGGGATCGATCGAGCGTGCGATCGCCAGCCATCGCTGCCAAGTCGGCGCTTCCGGGTCGCGGTTCGTCCAATTGAAATGGATGAGCGGGTATTGCAGCAGATCGGCGGCGCGCTCGATCTGTCGGTCGCCTCCCGCGAACAGCTCCGGGCTGCATACCGGAAAGAATGCGTCCCGAAAAATTTCCTGCGCGGGAACGTCCCGCGGCATCCTGCGCGCATAGCGGATCGCGACGTCGGCGTCACCGGCTCGCAGGTCCAGAACGGCGTCTGTCCCGATGATCTCCAGTGGAATGTTCGGATGCTGTTCGCGCCACTTCGACAGGCGCGGAACCAGCCATCGGCTGGCAAATGCATTTGGGCTCGTTACGCGCAACGGGCGTTGGCCAACACCGGCCGAGGCTGATGCTATTGCCGCAGCGAAAGCGTCGAAGCCGCTGCAAATTACCGGGAATAGCCGTTCGCCCACGCCTGTGAGCACGAGCGGTCGTGGACGCCGCCGGAACAGCAGTTGCCCACAGACCTCCTCCAGCAATCGAATCTGGTGGCTGATGGCCGTTGGCGTCACTCCGAGTTCCGTCGCAGCCTTCCTGAAGCTCATCAGCCTGGCAGCGGCTTCGAAGGCGCGAAGCGACCCGAGCGGCGGAAGTTTTCTCATGCAGGCAGTTTAGATGAATTTAGCTCATCCAGCGACTGAGATATTCGATTTTGCAGCGAATGGCGCCGCATGAGATCATTAAGATCCGACACATGCCGGTGAGCGAAAGCGGCCTGTCCAACCGTGCCGGATCACGAAGGGTATCCCTCGATGAGCATGTTCAAGCTTATAGACGGTTCCGAGCCGGCGTTGCAGGCGCCAGATATCGCCCGGCTCAGGCAGGCGATTCGCGGCGATCTGATCCTTCCGGACGACCCTGGCTATGACCAGGCGCGCAGAGTTTGGAATGGGATGGTCGATAAGAGGCCGGCGGCTGTCTTCTATTGCGCCGAATCCAGCGATGTCGTCACGGCCGTCAACTTCGCCCGATCGCAAGGCTTCCTCGCCGCCGTCCGCGGCGGTGGTCATAACGTCGCCGGCAGTTCGGTATGCGACGGCGGCGTGGTGATCGATGTGTCACGCATGAAGCGGATCGAAGTCGACCCGATCCGCCGTGTTGCTCGCGCAGAAGCCGGCTTGAACCTGGGCGAGTTCGACGCAGCCACGCAGGTCCATGGTCTTGCGACGACCATGGGTGTCAACGCAGATACCGGCATAGCCGGACTGACACTCGGCGGCGGGTTCGGCAAGCTTGGCCGCAAACATGGGCTGAGCTGCGACAACCTTGTCGCTGTCGAAATCGTGACGGCGGACGGCCGGTTGCTCACGGCAAGCGCGGCCGAAAATGCAGATTTGTTCTGGGGCATTCGGGGCGGCGGCGGCAATTTCGGAATAGTCACGACTTTCGAATACAAGCTCCATCCGGTGGGTCCGCTCCTCATCGCGGGATCGATGCTATACCGGTACGAAGAGGCACGCGAAGCGATGCGGTTCTACCGTGCGTTCTCGAGCGGCGCCCCGGATGAGCTGAGCCTGGATGCAGCACTTGTGACGGCGCCCTCGGGCGAACGCTTCTTCAGCATTTCGGCGTGCTACATCGGCCCACTCGACGAGGGCCAGCAAATCATTCAACCTCTGAGAGAGTATGGCACGCCGGTTGAGCGCCGGATTGCTCCTGCCCCCTATCTTCAAATCCAATCGGCCGCGGACAGCCTCTTTCCGCGCGGTCGGCGCTACTACTGGAAGGCGCAGTTCATGCGCGAAATCACAGATCAGGCGATCGATACCATGCTTGCGGCTTACATGACTGCACCCAGCGAATCGCTTCTGGTCCTGCAGCAGGTTGGCGGCGCCATCTCGCGAGTACCGATGGACGGAACGCCCTACGCCAACCGGGATGCACTTTACGATTGCTTCCCGATATCGATCTGGGACAATCCGTCTGACGACGAAACGCACATCCGATGGGCGCGTGACCTGTGGGATGCAATGAGACCGTTCTCGACCGGCGGCGTCTATGCCAATAATCTAGGCGAAGAGGGCACTGATCGGGTTCTGGCAGCTTACGGCGAGAATTATCCGAGGTTGACCGCACTAAAAAACAAGTATGATCCTACCAATTTCTTTCGCTTGAACCAAAACATCAAGCCTACGACCTGAGCGACCGCCGCAGGCCGATGCCCGAAATTCTGCAGCGCTGCTACAACTCCAAATCCCAGTTCTGGCCGACCAGATCCTTGCCGAAGGAATGGTGGCGCTCCTCGTTGGTCAATTTAAAGCCCGCAGCCTCATAGATGTGGCGGGCGGCGACGAGCACGTCGTTGGTCCACAGCGTCAGTGTGCTGTAACCCTTGGCGCGGCAAAAGCCGACACATTCCTCGACCAGCCGCTTGCCGATGCCGAGCCCGCGCGCCGACGGCTCGACATAGAGCAGGCGCAACTTCGCCACCTCGTCCGACTGGCGCACGACGAAGACCGAGCCGACCACCTCTCCTTCCCGCTCGGCGATCCAGCTGCGTTCCCATTTCGGATCGAAGGATTTGACGAAGGCACCGAGGATTTCGGCGACCAGCGCTTCATAGGTTTCGTCCCAGCCATATTCCTGCGCGTAGAGCAGGCCCTGGCGATGGATGATCCAGCCGATGTCGCCGACCTGCAGAGGCCGCAGCGTGTAGGGAATCTTGGGTTCGGCTGTCCCGTCCAGCAGGCGCTGCACCGTCTGCATGGCCTTGACCAGCCTGTCCTGTTCGGCAACCGAAAGCCGGTCGAGCAAGGCCGCAACTTGGTCGTGCGAACCCTGGTTCAGCGGTGCGAAGGCCTGCCGCCCGGCCTTGGTCAGCGCGATCGACGAGCGCCGCGCATCCGCCTCGATCGTGGCGCGCTCGACCAGATTACGCTCCTCGAACTTCTTCAGCAGTCGGCTGAGATAACCGGCATCGAGGCCGAGGTCGCGCGCAAGGTCGGTGGCGGTCAGGCCATCGCGATGCGCCAGCTCATAGAGCACCCGCGCCTCGGTCAGCGAGAAGGTGCTTTTCAGCAGCCCTTCGTCGAGCAGCCCGATCTGGCGGGTATAGAAGCGGTTGAAGGCCCGCACCGCGTCGATCCGCTCCTTGCCTGGGTGACGATGAATGGTCATGGCATCCTTCTCCCGGCAAGATCAGCGATTTAGTTGACTTAGTCAAGGATCCTGTTTGAAGCAATTGTCCTGATTATGCCCAGCGGCCGCCTTGACTCACGCGAGCTGCCAGCCTATTTCAGCGCCACGTTGGCACTCCCCCAAGATGAGTGCTAACCACATGTCCGGCGCCGCCGGACGAAGGAACTGTTCTCACCATTCTCATCGAGGAATAAAAAATGGCAAAGTCGAAGTTCCGCCCGCTTCATGACCGCGTGGTCGTTCGTCGGGTCGAATCCGAATCCAAGACCGCGGGCGGGATCATCATCCCCGATACGGCTAAGGAAAAGCCGCAGGAAGGCGAGATCATCGCCGTCGGTTCCGGCGCCCGCGACGAAGCCGGCAAACTCGTCCCGCTGGACGTCAAGGCCGGCGACCGCATCCTGTTCGGCAAGTGGTCGGGCACCGAAGTCAAGCTCAATGGCGAAGACCTTCTGATCATGAAGGAATCCGACATTATGGGCATCATCGGCTGAATATCGGCCTCACCCTCATCTAAATCTTCGGGCTCAATCCAAGCCCCTGCCAGGAGCTAAAAATGGCTGCCAAAGACGTAAAATTCTCCCGCGACGCTCGTGAGCGCATGCTGCGCGGCGTCAACATCCTCGCCGACGCGGTGAAGGTCACGCTCGGCCCCAAGGGCCGCAACGTCGTCATCGACAAGTCGTTCGGCGCACCGCGCATCACCAAGGACGGCGTCACCGTCGCCAAGGAAATCGAGCTTGAGGACAAGTTCGAAAACATGGGCGCGCAGATGGTCCGCGAAGTTGCTTCGAAGACCAACGACATCGCCGGCGACGGCACCACGACCGCGACCGTTCTGGCACAGTCGATCGTCCAGGAAGGCCACAAGGCGGTTGCCGCCGGCATGAACCCGATGGACCTCAAGCGCGGCATCGACCTCGCCGTCGCCGACGTCGTCGCGACGCTGATCAAGAACGCCAAGAAGATCAAGACCTCGGAAGAGGTTGCCCAGGTCGGCACCATTGCCGGCAATGGCGATGTTTCGGTCGGCTCGATGATCGCGGAAGCGATGCAGAAGGTCGGCAATGAAGGCGTCATCACCGTCGAGGAAGCCAAGACCGCCGAGACCGAGCTCGAGGTCGTCGAAGGCATGCAGTTCGACCGCGGCTATCTCTCGCCCTACTTCGTCACCAACGCCGAAAAGATGGTTGCGGATCTGGAAGACGCCTACATCCTTCTCCACGAGAAGAAGCTCTCCAACCTGCAGGCCATGCTGCCGATCCTCGAGGCTGTTGTGCAGACCTCGAAGCCGCTGGTCATCATCTCGGAAGACGTCGAAGGCGAGGCCCTGGCCACGCTGGTCGTCAACAAGCTGCGTGGCGGCCTGAAGATCGCTGCCGTCAAGGCGCCGGGCTTCGGTGATCGCCGCAAGGCCATGCTGGAAGACATCGCCATCCTCACCGGTGGCCAGGTCATTTCCGAAGACCTCGGCATCAAGCTCGAGAATGTCGGCCTGAACATGCTCGGCCGCGCCAAGAAGGTGTCGATCTCCAAGGAGAACACCACCATCGTCGACGGCGCCGGCAAGAAGGCCGAGATCCAGGGCCGCGTCGCCCAGATCAAGCAGCAGATCGAGGAGACCACCTCGGACTACGACAAGGAGAAGCTGCAGGAACGTCTCGCCAAGCTGGCGGGCGGCGTTGCCGTCATCCGCGTCGGCGGTGCGACCGAAGTGGAAGTCAAGGAAAAGAAGGACCGCGTCGATGACGCCCTCAACGCGACCCGTGCGGCCGTCGAAGAAGGCATCGTTCCCGGCGGCGGCGTCGCATTGCTGCGCGCTTCGCTGAGCATCAAGGCAACCGGCGCCAACTCCGACCAGACCGCGGGCATCAGCATCGTGCGTCGCGCGCTGCAGGCTCCGGCCCGCCAGATCGCGGCCAACGCCGGTGCGGAAGCATCGATCGTTGCCGGCAAGATCCTTGAGAACAAGGGCGCGACCTTCGGCTACAACGCCCAGACCGGCGAATATGGCGACATGATCGCCATGGGTATCGTCGATCCGGTCAAGGTTGTGCGCACGGCTCTGCAGGACGCGGCCTCGGTCGCCGGCCTGCTGGTCACCACCGAAGCCATGATCGCGGAGGCTCCGAAGAAGGAGTCGGCTGGCGGCGGCATGCCTGGCGGCATGGGCGGCGGCGGTATGGGCGGCATGGGCGGCATGGACTTCTAAGAAGTCCATAAAGCACGTCCATGAACTCAAGTTGCTCAAGCCCGCAAGCGGGCTTGAGTGGCGGCATGGATTTCTAATCCAATCCATCAGCCTTCAGATACGGAAAGGGCGGCCGAGAGGTCGCCCTTTCTGCTTTGAGAGCAAGCCGCTAAGCTCAAACAGCGGCGTCAATGCACCGCGGCAGCGGCGCCCTTAGCCAGCAATGCCCCCTCAATCAGCGCGGCGACTTCATCGGCTACCGCCAGCACCGGGGCACGGTCGTGGGTGGCGCGCGCGATCACCATCAGCCCTTCCAGCGATGATTCGACCAGCAGCGCCAGCGCATGCGCGCGTCGCTCGGACACCCCTGCCCTGACGAAGGCGGCCCTGAGCAGGCCTATCCATTGCTCGAAAGCCGAGCGGCACAACTCGGCCAACTCCGGCATGTCCGTCGGCGAGTCCAACACTACGGGCGCGATCGGGCAACCGAGCGTGAACTGGTTGTCTTCCAGCATGCGCGCGACCGACTGGTAGATGTGGTGGACAGCCACCGCCGGGTCCTTTTCGGCAGCGAGCGCGGCGTCCAGCCTCTGCGTCACATCGGCGACGCTATCGCGCGTCACCTCGATGACCAGCTGATCCTTGCCGCCCGGAAAGTGGAAGTAGAGCGAGCCTCTCGGTGCGCCTGAGGCGCTCAAGATGTCGTTAAGCGACGTGCCGTGGTAGCCGCGCTGCCTCAGCAACAGCGCCGTCGTCTCGAGTATGCGGGTGCGGGTGTCGTTCGCCATGTCAACCTCTGTCAGGAGTGCGCACTATAGGCCTTGCCTCGAATATGACAACCGGTCTATATAATATGTAGATCAGTCTACATACTAGCGAGAGGCAAATGCGCAATTATCGTCTTGAAGAAACCGGCGGGACCAAGTGCCTGGTGATGCGCGACGAGGCGCAGCCGACGCCGAAGCCGCACGAGATCGTCGTGCGTGTCCGTGCCGCCTCGCTCAACCGCCGCGATACGATGATCCTCAACGGCACCTATCCGCTGGCGCCGCGCCAAGGCGTTATCCCGCTGAGCGACGGCGCCGGCGAAGTCGTTGCGGTCGGCGATTCTGTCACCCGCTTTGCCGTCGGCGACCGCGTCACCGGCAGCTATTTTGCGCGCTGGATCGACGGCCGCATCAATGCCGGGCTGATCGACCAGCTTGGCTGCACGCTGGACGGGATGCTGGCCGAATACGCCGTGCTCGACGAGCAATGGGCTGTACGGCTTCCCGATCATCTCGACTGGGCTGAGGCGGCGACACTGACCTGCGCCGGCCTGACAGCCTGGAATGCCGTGACGGCGGCCGAGATGCCGAAGCCCGGCCAATGGGTTCTGGTCATCGGTTCAGGTGGTGTCGCGCTGTTTGCGCTGCAATTTGCAAAGCTGCTCGGCTGCCGTGTCGTGGCCGTCACCTCGCGCAGCGAGAAGCTGGACCGGCTGCGGGCGCTGGGCGCCGACCTCGTCGTCTCGACCGCCGACATGCCGGAATGGGGTGCTGCGGTGCGCGAGCAGACCGGCGGCATCGACCTCGTCGTCGAGACCGGCGGCCCGCCGACCTTCGCGCAATCGATGATCGCCTGCGCGCTTTACGGGCGCATCGTGCTTCTCACCATACAGGATGCGAAAGGCGGGACGGTGCAGATCCCCGGCCCCGTCTACCAGCGCAGCCTCGCCACCATCAGCCGCCTGTTCGTCGGCAATCGCACCAACCTCGAAGCCATGCTGCGTGCCATCTCGGTGCATCGGCTCAAGCCTGTCATCGACAAGGTGTTCGCCTTCGACGAGGCCAACGACGCCTACCGCTATTTCCAGCAAGGCGACGTCTTCGGAAAGGTGGTCGTCGACGGCGCCTGACTGGTTCGCTCAAAAACTGATCAACCCTCAAATCAAAGGAGAGACACAATGACCATTCGTGAAGCAGAGGCCCAATGGCAGGGATCGTTGAAGGAAGGTTCGGGCCTGCTGAAGCTCGGCAGCGGCGTCTTTGAAGGTGCCTACTCCTTCCCGTCACGTTTCGAGAACGGTCCCGGTACCAACCCCGAGGAATTGATTGCGGCGGCGCATGCCGGCTGCTTCTCGATGGCGCTGAGCGCCATCCTCGGCCGCGAAGGTCACACTCCCGCGCATATCCACACGATCGCGAAAGCGCATCTCGGCGCCAGCGCGGCCGGACCGACGCTGACCCGTATCGAGCTGGAGACGGAGGCAAGCGTCGCCGGGCTGGCGGCGGCTGATTTCGAGCGGCTGGCGCAGACCGCCAAGGAGAGCTGCCTCGTGTCGCGGGCGCTGGCGGGCGTCGCCGTGATCACGCTCAGCGCCCGCCTCATCGAAACCGCTACCGATCACTGAAGGGAAAGGAATATCCAATGACACAGGAACTCATCATCGACATCGCCGCGGCCAAACGCTCCGCCGAAACCGCCGAGATCATGCGGCGCTACAACGACGTGTTCCAGCGCCACGACCCGTCGGCGCTCGACGATCTGGTGGCGGAAGATTGCGTGATCGAGAACACCACGCCGGCCCCGGACGGCGCCCGCCGCATCGGCGAGGGCGCTTGCGTCGAACTGTGGTCGGCGATCGCGACCGGACCCGGCACGCGCTTCGACATCGAAGAAACCTTCGTCGCCGGGCGACCGGGCAACGATCCGCTGGCGCTACTGGATGGCCGACGGCAATTCGCTGCGCGGCGTCAACCTGATGCGCGTCAAGGACGGTCGGATCGTCGAGGCGATGGGCTACGTGAAGGGATAGCGCTTGGCGCGACAAAGCTGCATTCAGCCAAGCTGCGTTCAGTGAGGCCGCGCTCAGGCCCAGCCCGGAACCCCCAAAGTCTAGGATTCCGGGCAGGTCGTGGCTACCGCACGACCTTGTGAAGCTTCACGAAGGTCTTGGGACTGCGCTGGATCGTCTGGAAGATCACGCAATAGCGATCGGTGAGCTCGAGCAGGTCAGTCAGCCGGTCTTGCGCAACGTCGGTCTCGATGTCGAACCGCAGGCGGATCTCCTTGAAGCCGACCGGCACACCTTCGGTGACGCCGAGCGTGCCGCGAAGATCGACGTCGCCCTCGGCGGAGATTTCGGCCGACTTGATCGGTATTTCGAGAACGGCGGCCGCCGCCCTCATCGAGACGCCGGCGCATGCGATAAGGGCTTCCAGCAGCATGTCGCCGGAACAAAGCTCCCGTCCGCTGCCCCCGGCCTTCGGATGGATGCCCGCCAGCGCGAGCCCACGTCCTGTCTCGACCTTGCAGGTGACCTTGGAGTCGTCGGCACTGCCCCTGGCCTTCAGCGTAAGAAGTGCCGCGCGCGCATCCTTGCGATAAAGATCCTTGATCGGCTCCTGCGTGGCGCGAAATGTCGTGATGTCCATGCGTATTCTCCTGTCGTGAGATGTGGCTGTTCGAAATCGTGTGTCATTGCCGGGTTACTCCGGCACGCTCACGCCCGAGCCCCCGAGTTCGGCGGGGAAGTCTTTCAGCTTCGGCAATCCGTCCTTCATCGGCAGGACCGTCTCGGCGTAGTTGACGTGAACCCCCGGCGTGAACTTCACCGTCGGTATCGTGGCCGCATAGACGTCGACCAGTCCGAGCGGCGGATGATCGGTCATCAGATGGCCGCCGCACTTCGTGCAGAACTGACGGTTGCTCATGTTTGACTTCGCGAAGCCGGACAGGAACTCCTCGCCCTTGGTGACCTTGACGTTCTCCGGCTTCCACAGCGTGAAGGCGTTCACGGGAGACGCCGACCACGAACGACAGGAGCTGCAATGGCAGTAGCCCATCGCCTCGGCCGCTCCGTGCACTTCGATTTCCACGGCGCCGCAAAAACATCCGCCCTTATGTACCGTCATGACTTAGATCCTCATCTTTCTTGAGTTCGACTGCGCTCAGCACCTGATTTGAGACAGAGCTCAGCGCCGACGAGATTTTAAGGCTTCCGGCAATGAACGGAATGACGGGGCGTCCGCCTCACTTGACAGCGCGTCCGGAACTCGAAAGGGATGTCGCGCCGGTTGCCGCAACTTACGGGGGACATGGATGGAATGGCCGGGGACGCTCTGTCTGACCTCTTGAAAAAGGTGCGTCTCACCGGCGCAACATTTTTCGACATTGCGGCCCAGGACCCCTGGGCGGTCTGCTCGCCCTCCCCCGCCTCGATACTGCCGAGGATACTGCCGGGCGCGGATCACCTGATTTCCTACCACGTGCTCACGGCTGGCCGCTGCTTCGCCCGCATCATCGGCAAGGAGGCGATAGCCGTGGAGGCAGGCGAAGTCGTGGTCTTCACCAGGAGCGATCCGCATATCATGTCGAGCAATCCGGCCCTGCGCGCGGATCCGCCGACCGCGGATGTGCTGGATATCGCCGCCGCCAGCCAGACACCGTTTCCCATCAATTACGTCAAGGACGGATCGCTGTCGGCCCGGCTGGTATGCGGCTATCTCGCTTGCGATGCACTGCCCTTCAATCCGCTGCTCGAAGCGCTGCCGCCGGTCATCAAGGCCGGAGACGTGAAAGGCGACGGCGGCTGGCTCGGCCAGTTCATCAAGCTGGCGGTATCGGAGGTCGCGGAAAAGCGTGCGGGCAGCGAGACGGTGCTCACCAAGCTCAGCGAATTGATGTTCGTCGACGTGCTGCGCCGTTATGTGGAGTCGCTGCCGCCACAACAAACCGGCTGGCTGGCGGGCCTGCGCGATCCGCATCTGAGCAAGGCGCTGGCGCTGATCCACGACCGGCCGGCGCACAATTGGACGGTGGAGGCGCTGGCGAAGGAGGCCGCGCTGTCGCGCACCGTGCTGGCCGAGCGCTTCACGAAACTCGTCGGCATGCCGCCGATGCACTATCTCGCCAAGTGGCGGATGCAGATTGCCTCGGAATTGCTCAGCGCCGGCAACAGCAACGTCGCAAACATAGCGGCGGAAATCGGCTACGAGTCCGAGGCGGCGTTCAGCCGTGCCTTCAAGAAGATGATCGGCGTCCCCCCGTCGGCCTGGCGGCTGGGCGTCCGCGCTGCGTCCGGTTTCGGAGGCAACGAGCCTTCCGAAACCGCAGGCGGGCCGGCCGATCCGCAGCGGTAAGCAATTCCAGGAAAGGTGTGAAACGGTTTTCCGCCCGGAATTGCGTCAAAACAGAGAGATCTAGCGATCCGCCAGCGCCAGTTTGGCGCCGAGCATGACAAAGGCTCCGGCGAAGGTGCGGCGCATCCAGGTCAGCACCTTTGGCCGCGACACGACATGGCTGCGGATCGACGCCGCGAAGATGCCGTAGCCGACAAAGACCACGAAGGTGAGCAGCATGAAGAGGCTGCTGAGCTCCAGCATCTTCGACAGCGCGTGCGGTTCGGTGGTGCTGACGAATTGCGGCAGGAACGCAAAGAAGAAGATCGACAGCTTCGGATTGAGGATGTTGATCAGAATGCCGGAGGCGATCACTTTGCCGGCCGAGCGCGGCGCGACATCTTCGTCGACACTCAGGCCGCCCTTCTCCTTCAACGTGTTCCAAGCCATGTAAAGCAGGTAGGCGACGCCGAGATATTTCATCGTTTCGAAGGCGACGGCACTCGTATGCAGCAGAGCCGCGAGGCCGGTGATGGCGGCCGCCATGTGCGGGATAATGCCGAGCGTGCAGCCGAAAGCGGCAATGACGCTGGCGCGCGCACCACGCGAAAGCCCGGCGCTTAGCGTATAGAGAACGCCGGTACCGGGCGAAGCCACGACAATCAGCGACGTCAACAGGAATTCGATGCTCACGGATGGTCTCCCGGCGTTGGCCCTGCCGCCGGCAGCGTAATCAGCGAAACGTGCGGGCACAAGCCAGCCTGAGCCTATCCGCATTCAGATCATGCTGTTGGCGTGCAGCTTGCTATCGGCGATAGGCTGCCGAACTTCCCAGTGTTCGACGAGCTTGCTGTCCTTCAGCCTGAAAATGTCGACGATGGCCAAGCCTTCCTCCTCCAGTTCGCGTTTTGCGTGCATGTGCACGATGACGAAATCCCCTTCGGCAAAAATCCGCTTCACCTCTCCCCTCGCGAGGGGAAATGACTGTTTGAGCTGCTGCAGATAGGCTTTGAAGCCGTCCGCGCCATCCGCAATGTTCGGAGTGTGCTGGATATAGCGTTCGCCAAAATGCATCGAAGCGGCTTCGATGTTGCCTTGGTTTACCGCTTTGTCGATGAAGTCCAGGACGATCATCTTGTTGGTCTCGAGCGAACTATGAGCCTTGGCTGGAAGTGGATTTGATGGTTCGTCACGCATGTTTGCTCCGTCAGGTGCCTGCTTCTGCCCGGTGCGGACAGGAGCGTCCGCACGCCGACATTGCCAACATAATCTGTCGCGATTGTGAGATGGTCGATACGCTATTCCGCTAGATTCTTATCCAATCGTCTAATAGCGTCGTCCTATTCATCGTTGGAGGATGGTTCTCGTGGACGCCTTATCCGAAGTTCTTGCTTCGCTGAGATTTGGCAGCGCCATGATCGGCAGCGCGACCCTGCATCGGCCGTGGGGTATTTCGGTCGATCCGACAAGGAATGCCGCCATCCACGTCATACAGAACGGCGAATGCTGGCTGCGGCTAGCCGGTGAAAAGGAGCCGATCCGCTTGGGCGAGGGAGACGTCATCCTTGTCGCGAGCGGTATCGGGCATGCTCTTTGTAATCCGTTGGATGCACCAACGGCATCTATATCCGCCGTCCTTTCCGCAAATCGGAGCGGACCAGAACCGAAAAGCGAGAGCGGCGCGACAACTCTTCTTTGTGCGAGATATTCACTCGACGGCGTCGGGCCATACCCGATGGTTTCGCTGCTTCCTCCGCTGATCCATTTGACCCGAAATCAGATAGGCACCAGCGAGCCGCTGCGGCTTGCCCTGGAACTTCTGCAGGTCGAAGCGAAAGGCAATCTCGGCGGCCACGATATTGTCGCCCCACGCCTTCTCGACAGCACGTTGATCTTCTTGTTGCGTGCCTGGATCGAACATCAGCCTCTCGGAACAGGAGGATGGTTTGGCGCCTTGCGCGACAAAGGCATTGCGCAGGCTTTGCGCATGATCCACGAGCAGCCGGGCAATCCCTGGACTATCGCTTCCCTTGCCAGCGGCGCGGCACAGTCTCGAGCCACCTTCGCGCGTCGCTTCGCTCAACTCGTGGGACAGCCGCCGCTATCCTACGTGACCCGGTGGCGGATGAACCTTGCCGCCAGGGCGCTGCGGGAAACGAACCAGAACATTGGCGAGATCGGGCGCGCCGTCGGATATGAATCGGTGCCGTCGTTCTCGCAGGCATTCAAACGGTTGACCGGAAGATCGCCCGGCCTCTACCGCAGCGACTTTCGATCATCTGACTGAGGAAATTCAAACTGGGACGCAAGCCCGGGGGCCGCGATTACGGCGTCGGCAGCCCGTGAGCCCGGCGCGCCATCAGGCAGTCGTCATCGCCCGGCATGCAGGCGCGGCAGACGTCGGGGCGGATCTCGTAGATGCCGCAGGCGGTGGACTTGCCGACCTCGCCGCACAGTGCCGAACAGCGCGCGCCGTCGCAGCGCATGCCGGCTTCGTCGGCAGCCACGTATTTTTGCGGGATAAGGTCGAGCTGAGCGTCATCCTCGGTGGAAAAGCGCGGCCATCTGGACGAGTAGGCGCAGCAGGCGCCACAGGTCTGGCAATCGAAGGCAACCGGGTCGGCGCCCTCTTGTGGCGATGAAAAATCCCCTGCGACCTCCAGGGCAAGCAGCCTTGGCGCAGATTTCCGGCCGGCATTTTGCTGCAAGGGCGCTATTTCTTCTTCGGCTTGCGCGGCGGTGCTTCGGCCGGCGACCTGAACAGATCGGTGCCCGCCTCGGCGGCTTCACCGGTTTTTGGGGCGGCGGCCGGCTTGGCCGGCTTCACGGCGGCAGCAGGCGCTGCCGGCTGGTTCTTCGCAGAAAACTTGATGGCCATATCAATCCTCGTCAGAGAAACGCGATGATGGCGCATTCGGATTGCGAAGGCGGCCGATGAGCGCCGAAACGGCCGTGATGTTCATTTCTTCGGGCGACCAGTTCCTGGCTTCCTCGATGTGCCGGGGGGCCAGTTCGCGATGCGTGCTGCCGCTGTAGGCGGCGTCCTGAAAGGTCACGCGCTCGTGGGTCTTGGCGTTTTCCCGGACGTATTCAATCAGATAATTGGGGCATTCGGCGCGGCCGCGCACGCCGAGCCGCACCTGGGCATCGCCGTGGACACGCCTGCAGCGCTCGAGCTTTTCGAGCACGCGCCGGACATATTCGACCGGCTTGTCGAGTTCGCTCACCACATCGGCGATGGTCGAATCTGCGGCGATCGCCTTTTGAGGCACGCGTTTGGTGGCCATCAGCGTTTGCCTGCGCGTTTCGGCGAGGCCGCGAGCGCAACCGCCGCCGCCATTTCGTCGGCTTCCTTTTCCAGGCGCAGTTCGCGCAGCCGTGCGGTCTTGGCTTCGCGGGCCTGGCTGACGGCATCCCGTTCGGAATTGATGCGGTCGAGCGACATCGACTGGGTCCGCGTCTTGCTAAAAATGGATTCGGCCTGGTCGCGGGGTTTTTTTGAAGTTTCGGTCAAGGTCTTTCTCCCGGTTCGGAGCGCGCCGCCGAAAAGGTGGCGAGACTGGTCTTTCGGCCAGGATCCCGCACAAAGCAATACGGCAGCCGGTTTCAAATTGCTGAAACGTCCTTAGCACGTCTAGGCCGTCGAGCAGCGCTTTTCGGCGGTAGAAGCGCAAAAATGAAAAAGGCCAGGCACCGCCTGACCTCCCATGAGAGCGCCCGCGCATCCCGAGAGACGCGCAAAGAAACGTTCTTCTCATGCGCATGAGCGGGACTTAACCTCCCCGCGACCATGCGCTGGAATTTGCCATTCACCGGTGCCAGTACATCCGTGGTCAGCGGTGAGGCTGAATTCCGTTTTAGGCCGCCTTCAACTGGTCGGCGGACATCTTGCCCGACTTGTTGTCGCGGACCATCTCGTAGCCAAGCTTCTGGCCCTCGACGATGTCGCGCATTCCGGCGCGCTCGACGGCTGAGATGTGGACAAAAACGTCGGCAGAACCGTCGTCAGGCTGAATAAAACCAAAACCCTTGGTGGCGTTGAACCATTTAACTGTGCCTGTGCTCATAACGAACCCTTTCCATGGCAAATATTCATTCGCCGTCATGCGGATGCACAACAACGTTTGTCTCGATTTTGATGGGGAAGTTCGTCAAAGGCGCGCCTCGGCGCGCGGATAACAAAAGTCGGTCAAACAAACATCGACAAAATTCTTGTAGACTTCTTTGCGCGGTGTGTCAATTTTTTGATTTGCGACACTCGCAGAGACGCGCGGTGGCGGCCCGTGCGCCGGCAATCTGACAACAAAAGCCGGGCTATTGCCCGCCGAAAAAACCACTTAGACCGGTTCATCGTTCCACGAAAACGCCGAACCGCTCTATCTCTTTGTTTTTGCGCAATTCCGGACGGAAAACCGTTCACACTTTTCCTGGAATTGCTCCAGCCGGGAACCATTTTGGCGCCGGGGCATTTTTTCGGTGTCGAACGCCGTTCCTCGAAAGAGCGATCTTGAGAAAAGGCGGACGACCACCAGGACGCCCCCCGCGCAGATAAAAGGCACGAGGGGCGTTCCTGTATGATGCGACCATTCGCGCCGCTGCCCCCTGCCTCACAGCATGGCGCGGCTGAGCCCGCCATCCACCGGCAACGCCACGCCGGTGACATAGGCGGCGGCGTCGCTGGCCAGGAATGCGGCAACCGCGCCGAATTCGGCGGGAGTGCCATAGCGCTTTGCCGGGATTTCAGCCTGACTCTCGGCGGCGATCACGGCAGCGTCGACACCCCTGTCGGCAGCGTCCATGGCGTCGAACTGTTTCGTCCGGTCCGTCGCAAAACGGCCCGGCAGCAACAGGTTGACTGTGACGTCGTCCGCCGCCACTTCGCCGGCCAGCGTCTTTGCCCAGCCGGCGAGCGACGCACGCAATGCGTTCGAAGCGGTAAGGCCGGGGATCGGTTCACGGACGGATGTGGAGGAAACGGCGATGATGCGTCCCCAGCGCCGCGCCCGCATGCCTGGCAGGAAAGAAATGGCGATGCGCATCTGGCTCAACACCATACTGGTGAACTGCTTTTCCCAGACGCTCGCATCGAAGACGCTGGCCGCGAAGGGCGGCGGGCCGCCGCCGTTGAGCAGGAGGATGTCGATCCGCTGATGCTCGTCCTCGACGGCACGGATCAGCCGGGAGACGCTGTCGTTGTCGGAGAGGTCGGCGCTGAAAGTCGAGCAGACGTGGCCGGCGGCCTCGATTGCGCGTCGCGCCGCATCCTGGGTCGCTTCCCCTCGTCCGACCAGGATGATCTCGGCGCCTTTCGCCGCGAGCGCTTCGGCAACGCCGAAACCGAGGCCCTTGCTTCCGCCGAGAACAAGCGCCCTCCGTCCCTCAAGATTTGCAGCCATCAAGCCAAGCGTCCTCCTGGTTTCACTGCCCATTTCGGGCGACCTCCCTAGCGGACATACACGATAGCGTCGGCTTCGACCGGAACATTGGCCGGCAAGCCGGCCATGCCGAGCGAGCAGCGGGCGTGCTCGCCACGCTCGCCGAAAACATGGAGCAGAAATTCGGATGCTCCGTTGCCGACCTCCGAATAGGCCGAAAAGCCGGCCGCCGCATTCACATAGACGGTCAGCTTGGCGAATTTCACGACGCGGTCGAGATTGCCGTCCAGTTCCTTGTCCAGCCAATAGACGATGTTGGCCGCGCAGAGCCGGGCAGCGTTCCGCGCGGCAGCCAGATCGATCTCTCTGCCGACCTGGCCGATCGCGGCGATCTCCTGCCCGATCTCAGGAATCTGACCGGAGGCATAGACAGTGTCGGCGACCCGAACCGTCGGCGAGAACGGCAAATCAGGCCGCTCGAGCGAGGGCCAGGCGACGCCGAACTCCTCAAATCTTCTTCTGTATAACAAGGTGGCTGCTCCTGTTTCGTTGGTGCGAGCGGACCTTGAATTCAGATCGGGCTTTCGGATAGCCTGATAGTGCTGACACAGCTATCAGGAATTCTTATGACTGGAGATATCGACGTCAGGCTGCTGCGCGCCTTCGTCACCGTGGCCGATACGGGAACGGTAAGCCGGGCGGCCGATCGGCTTGCCCGCACCCAGGCGGCGGTGAGTATGCAGCTTCAGCGCCTCGAGGGTGAAGTCGGCGCCGAGCTGCTGCGCCGTTCGCCGCGCGGCGTGACGCTGACCGAGGCCGGCGAAATCTTGCTCGCCTTCGCCCGCAAGGCCATCGCGATCGGTGACGATGCCAGGCGCGAGATAGAAGGCCGCAGGCTGGTCGGCCGTGTCCGGCTGGGCATCGTCGAGGATTTGGCGGTGACGCGGCTGCCGTTGATCATCGCCGACTTCCGCCGCCGGCATCCTTCCGTGGAGATCGAGCTGACATCGGCCAGCAGCAGCGATCTCAGCAAGTCGCTTGGCGAAGGAAGATGCGACATCGTCATGGCCGATCCGGCACGCTTCACAATGGCGCCGCGAGGCCATCTGTCACGACAGCTGGTCTGGGCAGCAAGCCGCATGATCGAGATCGATGACGAGGTCGAGCTTCCGCTGATCATCTTCGAAGGCGCCTGCTCCTGGCAGGACAGGATGCTGGCTTCGCTCGCCGAGGCCGGGATCGGCTGGAAGATCGGCTGCCGCGTGTCGACTTTCGCGACGCTGATCTCGGCGCTGAGGGCCGGGCTTGGCATCGGCCTTCTGCTGCAGGAAGGACTACCGCCCGACTGCCAAAGCCTCAATGGACGCTTCAACCTGCCGCCGGCGCCGATGGCGGATTTCGGCGTCTACCTCGCGAGGGATCCTTCCCGGCTGGTCGAGGAGTGTGGCGATTTCCTGAGGGCGGGATTCGAAGCGTAGCGAAAATATCTGACGCCGTTCACCGTTCCTGGTCGGTCGGGCGGATGACGATCTCGTTGACGTTGACGTGTGCAGGCTGGCTCACGGCGTAGAGAATAGCCGCGGCGATGTCCTCGGCGGTCAGCGCCTCCATGGCGGCGAGCCGCTTGTCCAGATCAGCCTTGAAAGCCGGATTGGTGATGTGGTCGCCGAGTTCGGTGCGCACCAGGCCGGGCTCGATAACCGTGACGCGAACCTTGTCGGCGTAGACTTCGCGGCGCAGCGATTCGGAAAAGCCGACGACACCGAACTTGGTTGCTGCATAGCCGCTGGCGCCCGGATTGGCGACACGGCCGGCGACCGACGAGACATTGACGATGTGACCCTTGGCGGCACTCAGATGCGGCAACGCCGCCTTGGTGACGCCCATCAGCGCCAGCAGGTTGAGCTCGACCATGCGGCGCCAGTCGTCGAGCACCGCCTCGGCGGCGGGCGACAGGAGCATCACTCCGGCATTGTTGACGAGGATGTCGAGGCGGCTCCATTCGGCGACGACCTTGTCAACCATGGCGCTGACATCGTCGTTGCTGGTGACGTCGGCCTCGATGCGGAGCGCCGTGCCGCCGGCTTTTTCGATACGTGCGGCCAGCGCTTCGAGCCGATCGGCGCGGCGTGCGGCAATGGCAACCTTGGCCCCGGCGGCCGCGAGCGCCACAGCCGTTGCCTCGCCGATGCCCGAGGAGGCGCCGGTGACGAGTGCGACCTTGCCGGCCAGTGCGGAAGGAACAGATGTCATTGTGAAGTCTCCAAAACCCCTGCCCGATCTTCAGATAGGCCGCGGGCCGCGAAGTGGAAGACCAGCTTGCCGGTTGCTCGGCTCTATTCGTCTGGGCCGGGCTCCGGCCAAGGCTCTTTCGCCGCCTCGGCATACCAGTGCTGCATCGCCGGCATCGAAAGCACGGCGTCGACATAGGCGCGGGTATCGGTTGCCAGCGTGCCACCATAGGTTTCGAAGCGGGTGACGACCGGCGCGTACATGGCGTCGGCCGCGGTGAAATGGCCAAACAGGAACGGCCCGCCTTTGCCGTGCTTTTCGCGGCATTGCCGCCACAGATCCTCGATGCGCGCCCGTTGCGTCTCACCTTCGGCGTCGAGCGGCTTATGGCCTTTTGGCCGGCGCAAATTCATCGGCCAGCCATAGCGGACCTCGCGAAAGCCCGAATGCATCTCTGTGGCCGCCGAGCGGGCCAGCGCGCGGGCGCCGATGTCGGCCGGCCAGAGCTTTTTCTCGGGAAACAGCTCGGCAAGATATTCAAGGATGGCAAGGGTTTCCCAGACGATCCGGACCTCGCCAGTCGCCAGCCGATGGTTCAGCACCGGCACCTGGCCGGTCGGCGAGATCCTGGCCAGATTGGCCGCGGTCTCGGGCGTGCGCAGGCGCACAAGACCTTCCTCGAACGGGATCTCCAGATGCTTCATCGCCAGCCATGGCCTCAGCGACCAGGACGAGAAGCATTTGTTGCCGATGAAGAGCGTGAATTCAGCCATTGTCCCTCCGGCCCTGTCTGTTCGGGCTTCTCGCGCACCCTATCCTGTCGGCTTCGCGGCCGGAAGCTATCCCAATCGACGGGCAGAACCCGGAACCTAAGCGATCCGCGACCGTTTCTCCAGGCGAACGGTTCAGGAGATGCGAGATGGTGAACAAGGATCAGGTTGCCGGCGTTGCCAAGCAAGCCAAGGGCTCGGTCAAGCAGACCGCCGGCAAGGCCACCGGCAACAGGCGCACCGAGGCCGAAGGCGACGTCGACAAGGCCACCGGCAAGATGCAGAAGGCTTACGGCGACGTGAAGGACAAGGTGAAGAAGGCGCTTTGACGCCGACCCTTTGCAAACCAGGAAAAAGGCGGCTCGGCCGCCTTTTTTGCGCCCTCTCCTGCCCGTCAGAAAGTCAGGCTTTTGCTGTACGCATTGGTGAAGATGACCTCGCCATGATCTCCGGCGGCTTCGCCCAGCACCACGTCCATGCTGTTGCCGGTCACCCTAGCCAAGGCAAAGCCGCCCATGAAGGCGGCCTTCGGCTTGAACAAATCGAGCCCGTCACGGTGGTAGATCATCGGCGTCGCGTGCTGGTGGCCATGGAAGATGCCGACGACGTTGTAACCCTTCAGCACAGCCAGCAGCGCCTGCCTGTCGGCTTCGCTCCACCAGTGCGGCGGACCCTTGCCGCCTTCGTCGAAGGTCTTCTCGGTGGCGTCCCATCTTTCGATCGAAAAAGTATCCCAGCCATAATGCTGGAACAGGATGACCGGGCGGCCGTCACCGGCATAGGTCGCCAGGTCCTGCTTCAGCCATGGCAGGCTGCTGGCGGCGCCGTGGCCGGTATCGCCGGCAAAACGGTGCGTCTGGACAAGATGCAGGCCGCCCCAATCCCATGAATAGCAATCGGTCCCGACATCGTAGTCGGTCGCCGGCGCGGGCGGCTTGAAGAATACGCCGGGGCGGTGGTTGACCTCGACATAGTCGCGCATTTCGCGGCGATACCAGTCGACATGCGAGCGCGGGCCGTTCTGGTCGAGGTCGTGGTTGCCGAGGCCGACATAGACCGGCATGTGCACATGGTCGGGGCCGACGCCTTGCTGGTAGCGCTGGCTGAACTGAAGCAACTGCGTGCCCTCGCTAGGCTGGGTGATTTGGCCGCCGCCATCATCGGTGATGTCGCCGCCGACGACGAGGCCGAGCGGCGTGCCGATGTTGCCCGTCGAGCGCAGGCCGGTGGCAACGCCATCGATTTCGGCCGGCCATTGCCTGTCACCGACGTCGTTGAGTGCGGCGACATTGCGCAGCAAGGCAGCGTCGGTCTTGCCCTCCTGCTCGCAGTGCGGACTCAATCCGTTCGCCATGCGGCAGGCATGGACATCGGCGATAAACAAGAAGGTGGCATCGATCGGCGGGATGCGCTGCCCGGTCTGGCCGAAGGCCGGGCGCGAAACGGCGCCGGCAGCGGCAACGGCCGCTGCCTTCATCAGGAAGCTGCGCCGGGAGACCGGGCGGGCGGGAATGCGATGCATCATGCGCTAAAATTCAGCACGACGCGGACCGGCAGTCCAGTTGCTCGCAAAGTGTGTCGACACGTTCTCCCAGGTCTGGCATTGCTTTCGGCATTCAACTTGCGCGGGCAGAGGAGGACGCCATGAAAACTGCATCCATCGGCATGACAATGGCCATTCTGGCGGCGACGAGCGCAGCGCATGGCGCCGAGTGCATCGACGCCAAATCGGCCAAGGCCGGCTTCATTCTCGAAAGGCCTGGCATCCACAGCGAATTTCGTCCGGCGGCGGGAGGAATGGTTGCCGTGGCCAACAAATACCAGTCGCAATCGCCGCAGTCGCAGTACCTGTTCGGCGGGCTGATCGAAGTGTTTCGCGACAGTAGCACGGGGCAGCTGGCGATGATCCCGTTTTCCGATCTCAGGAAGGTGTTCCCGCTGAAGGCGGGTGGCAAGAGCAAGATCGTGTTTGCCCGTCTCGCACCGAACAAGCCGCCGAAGGGCACCGAGACGCTGGAGATCAACGTCAAGGGCAAGGAGACGTTCAGCCTGGGCGAATGCAAATACTCCGTGCTCGCGGTCAAGCAGACGATCAAGAGCGAGGCCGGCGAAACGCGGGACGAATTTACCGCGCTTTACGCACCCGACCTGCAGGCAGTTGTGGCCAGGCGCTATGACGAGGGCACCAGTGCCGAAAGCGTAGTCGGCTACGAGCTGATCAAGCCGCTGCCGAATTAAGAGCTCGGCCTCCCCGCTTCGGTCATAGCGGGCGACCGTCCTGCCGGCGTCAAAGGGCTCTGTGCAGTATCCTGTTACGTCGCCTCGTTCCTGTTTTGGACGACATAACTCCCTGCTCCAACGCCATCAGGCAGTCGCGCAGCACGCTTGCGTCCTGTGCGGTCTTGGCCATCGACATGGCGCCGGAATAGCTGGCGACAGCTAGCGCTGCGAAGCGCTGCGGATCGGTGCCCAGCTCCCGGCCCGCCTGCTGGTCGGCGCTGATCTTGTCGGCGATCGCCTGGCGCCAGGCCGAAAAAATGCCGGCAAGGGCAATGCGGAAATCCGGATCGGCAAGCGACAGTTCATGCGCCAGATTGTTGAGCGGGCAGCCGCGGACGAATCCCTGCCGCTCCAGCTCCGCCGCGACGGCCGCGAATACGGAGCGCACACCCTCGCGCGCTGAGGGAGCTATCCGCATCGGCTCGATCCATGTCTCTTCTACCGCTGCGGCGACCCGCTCCTCGATCACTGCAAGCGCCAGCGCCTTCTTGGTCGCGAAATGGTGGTGCAGCGCGCCGCCGGTGACGCCCGCCGTCGCCATCAGGTCGCCCATGCTGGACGCGTGATAGCCGCGTGCCTGAAACGCCTCTTCGGCGACATCGAGCACTTTCTTGCGCATGCCTTCGGGGTCGTTGGTGCGTTTTTGAGCCCGCGACTTTGGGCGGGCTGTTATCTCTGCTGACATCTTCACACGATAGCAGATTGACAAAACAGGACAACCGGTCTGTTTTGTAAAATAGCCGGTAGGGTTTGCCTGGCGCGACGCCGCCAACGCCCAGTGATCGATTCGGGCGAGGCGCTGCTTCTACTCTTTCATGAACCAATCAGTATCCAACGTGCCTCTTCGCCACTCCGTTGCGGTCACATCCGCACTTGAACTAACCACCGACGATTTCGCGTCTCTTGCGAGGCTCTTCAATTCGGCAAGAGCCATTTTTTCTTCGAGTGGCAAAAGGTGCCCGGCACTCCAGAGCCTGACATTTTCGTCTGTATGCCTCAGGGTTTCCAACAGAAAAGGTCGGCCACGATCAGGTCGGTTCCTGATCTCCCTTATTGCGCGGATTAAGCGGTCGTGAGCCGCATTCGATCCTTTGACATCCCCCATTTCAAGTAGCTGACGGTGCAATATGGCAGCCTCAACGTATTCTCTTTCGGGGTCCCTTGGCGCTTCTGGCTGCTTCACATCGAGCACTTTCTTGCGCATGCCTTGGGGGTCGTTGGTGCGTTTTTGAGCCCGCGACTTTGGGCGAGCGGTTATCTCTGCTGACATCTTCACACGATAGCAGATTGACAAAACAGGACAACCGGTCTGTTTTGTAAAACAGGATGACTGTCCTGTTTTGGAGATTAAGCGATGAACCTGCCTTTGAACGCCGCGCCTAAATCCGATCTGCTCGCCTCGCCCGTTGTCGAACTCAGGCAATACACGCTGAAACCCGGCCGGCGCGAGACGCTGATCGGCATCTTCGACAATCAGCTGATCGAGGGCCAGGAAACCGCCGGAATGACGATCATCGGCCAGTTCCGCGATCTCGACCGGCCGGACATGTTCGTCTGGCTGCGCGGCTTCGACGGCATGGAAGCGCGGAAAAATGCCCTGACCGCCTTCTATGACGGGCCGGTCTGGGCTGCCTGGCGCGACGCCGCCAACGCCACGATGATCGATTCTGACGACGTGCTGCTGCTGAAGCCGGCCTGGCCAGGCGCCGGCCTAGACCTCTCTGGCTCGCAACGATTACCCCAGGCGGACCTCGAAATACCGAGCGCAGGCAGCGATTTGCAGGCAATTGTTGTCATCAGGATTCATCATTTGCAACCGGGCCTGGAGGCTCGTTTCGCCAGGGATTTCCAGACCGGGGCTCTTCCGGTGCTTGCCGCACTTGGCGCAAGGCCGCTCGCCGCCTTCGTCACCGAGCATGCCGAAAACAGCTTTCCGCGACTGCCGGTGCGAACCGGCGAAAACGTCTTCATCAGCATCACGGGTTTCGACAGCACCGAAGCCCATGCCCGCCATGAGGCAGCCTTGGCTGCCTCCCCGGAGTGGCAGGCATTCGAGCAGACCGCACAGCGGCAATTGGCCAGGCCCGTGGAGGTGCTGCGCCTGGCGCCGACGTCGCAATCACTGCTCGGGCAGCACCCAATTTCGGTATGAACCAACATCGTCGACGCCTCCTACGTCGCCGGAGCCTCCTGGTTCACGCCTGAAAATGTCTGGCATGGATGGCTTGGTAACGCGCCGCCCATGCGGTTGCCTGCTCCAGGTCAAGCGAGACGCGAAGCAGCCGGTGATCCTCGTTCTTGCGGCCGATGAGCTGGATGCCGATCGGCAGGCCGCCTTTCGACTGGAACAGCGGCAGGCTGGCGGCCGGTTGCCCGGTGACGTTGAAGATTTCGGTGAAAGGCGCAAAGCCGTAGGCCCGGCTCGCCCAAGCCTCGTAGTCGAAGAGAGCACCATCGCCATGGATGGCGCCAAGCCGGGGCGGCAGGTCGGCCGTCGTCGGCGTCATGATCAGGTCGAACGCATCGAAGGCTCTCGCCATCGCAAGCGAAGCGATGTGCACATGGTCCTGCGCCCTGAGATAGTCGGCGGCCGAGGACCGCCGAAAACAGTCGAGCGCGTGACGACTGAGGCTTTCGATTTCGCCGGCCCCCGGCATCCGCCCGATCTCGTCGGCGCGCTCGTCAACCAGCCGCGCGACCTCCGACATCCAGAAGATGCTCCAGTCCGCTTCGGCGCTGGCTTCCCGCGGGAAACGCGCCTCTGTGACCTCGTGCCCCATGTCCTCGAGAAGGATCATGGCCTCCTGGAATTTTGCCCCGATCTCGGACGCGACGGGCGTGCCGTCCGGCCGGTGCGCCAGGCACGCGACGCGCAGACGCTCGCCGGGGGAAGACAGCCAATCCAGGTAGGACGGCACCGATTTGGACACGGAGTAAGGCGCTCCTTGTTCTGGACCGGCAGTCATGTCCAGCATGGCGGCGCTGTCCCGAACGGTGCGGGACAGGACGTTCTCGGCGTAGAGCCCGGCACCGACCTGACCTCGACACGGGCCGACAGGCGTGAGCCCGCGCGACGGCTTCATGCCGAACACGCCGCAACAGGCAGCCGGCACCCGGATAGAGCCGCCGATATCGGAACCGTGGGCGACCGGCACCATGCCGCTCGCCACCGCGGCAGCAGCTCCGCCGCTTGAGCCGCCCGCCGTCAGCGACGGATCCCAGGGGTTCAAGGTGGGGCCGCGAAAGCTGGGTTCGGTCACGAAGTCGTTGGCGAATTCAGGCGTGTTTGTCTTGCCCAGCAAGATCAGACCGGCGGCCCGCCAGCGCCGGACGATCTCGCTGTCGGGCTTCGCCGCGGCATCCTTGAAGTAGAGCGACGAGTGCGTCGTCGGCCACTCCCGCACATGGACGCCGGTGTCCTTGACCAGGAAAGGAATGCCTGCGAGTGCCGCCTGCCGGTTGCAGCTTGCCGCTGCGGAAAGCGCCCGGTCCGCATCGATCAGCGTCACGGCATTGATAGCGGGATTGATGCTTCCGATCGCCTCGATAGCCGCTTCGACGACCTCGACGGCCGATAATTCGCCCGAGCGAACATGCCCGGCCAGTGAGACGGCATCCAGCGCCACGTATTCGGAAAGGTTCATGACTGCTCTCAGCCCGGATTGCCGGTCGCTTCGAGGTCGGCTTCATTCCAGACCTTGAAATATCCGGCGATGGCCGCCGCAACCAATGCCGGATCCTCCCAGTGCGGGTTGTGTCCGCATCGCGCCGCGCTCACGCACGCGGCGCCAGGGATTTCTTCGAGGAGCCGCCGCTGGTGTGTTTCGTCGAAGAGCAGGTCGCACCCCCCGGCAATGACAAGCGCCGGCAGGCGCAGTATGCGCGCCTTGTCGGTCAGATCGATGCGCCGAACCTGCTCCAGGATTGCGCGCCAAAGAGCCGCCGGCATCGCTGACGCCTCCTTTGCAGCCATGGTCAAAAAGTCCGCTGGAACCTCCGCCTCGCAGGCATGCCAATAGTCATAGAACGGATCGGCCGGCGATATCGGATCTCGAAGCGCCCGCACACCAATGGTCATCGGGTGGTCCTCACCGATCTGCGGCCGCAGCGTTCCGGCCATCAGCACCAGGCCGCCGATCATCTCGGGGTAGCGCGCGGCTGCCTCGATCGCCACCATGCTGCCCAGGGAATGCCCGACCAGAACCGGCCGCTTGAGCCGCAATCGCTCGATCAAACCCGCCACATCTTCTGCGAAATCCGCCGGGGCGAAGCCGCGTGTCCCGGCCGGCGAGGCGCCATGCCCGCGCAGGTCTGGAATGACAAGCCGGCGCCCGGCGAGATGCGGCGCCAGCAAGGAGAAGCTGCGGCTCGTGTCGGAGAAGCCGTGCACCAGCACCAGCGCGGGCTCCCGCCCGGCGATTTCGACGCAGGCCGTTTCAGCACCGACGTTGCGCTTGCGGCCGTTCCAGCCCGCCTGATCGGCCGATATCACAGGCCGAGCTGCTGCTTGACTGCGTCGAGTGCGGGCTTGCCATCGAATGTGGTGACACCGGCCAGCCAGGCGCCGAGCCTATCCGGATTCTCCTTGACCGCCTTCAGGCCGGCTTCCTCCGGCTTCATACCGTCATTGATGAGATAGCCCATGCCGAGGTTTTCGAAATCGATATCGAAGGCGAGGTTCTTCAGCAACTGCCCGACATTGGGGCATTGCTGCAGATAGCCCTTGCGCACCTGCGTCGTCACCGTCGCGGCGCCGAAGTTCGGGCCGTAGAACTTGTCGCCGCCGCTCAGATATTTGAAGTCGTACATCGTGTTCATCGGATGCGGCGCCCAGCCCTGGAAGACGATGAAGCGCTTTTCCTTGATCTCGTAGCCGACCTCGGAAAGCATGCCGGCTTCACTCGATTCGACGACCTGCCAGCCATCGAGGCCGAGCGACTTATCAGCGATGGCGTCCATCATCAGCTGGTTGGAGCCCGGCTCGATGCCGTACATCCTCCTGCCGAACTTGTCGGCGAACTTTTGCAGGTCGGCAAAATCCTTGACGCCGGCCTCCCAGACGTAAGTCGGCACGGCAAAGGTGTATTTGGCGCCGACGAGATTGACGCGCACATCGTCTACCGAGCCGTCCTTCTTATAGGGCTCGTAGTAGGTGATCATCGCCGGATCCCAATAGCCAAGGAATACGTCCAAATCATTGTTCTTCAAGGATTCATAGATGACGTTGATGCCCAGAAGCGAGCTTGCCGGCTTGTAGCCGAGCGCATCGAGCAAGACGCTGGTGACGCCGGTGGTGAAGGCAAGGTCGTTCCATCCAGGCTCGGCCATGCGCACGATCTTGCATTGCTCGGGTTCAGCCGCAAAGGCCGGCTGGCTAGCCAGCAGGACGCAGAGCGAGGCGCCCATTCCAAGGCTACGAAGCATTTCGGTTCTCCTCATTTCACCAACGATGTTGACCATCTGGTTTTTAAATTGTCCCACCGGTCAATTGTTGATCTCAGCGGACGAAAATGTCAACGTCGGTTCTCGATGCATGGATCCAGGCTCGTGAAACTCAAGCGTCTCAGCGACATACGCCGCAAAGAGCTGCGGCAGGCTGCCTTTGCCGTGCTTCAGCGCGAAGGCATAGCTGGGGCGACCATAGAAAAGGTGGCGGCACAGGCCGGCGCGTCGAAGGGCATCGTGCTGCATTACTTCAGCAGCAAGCGGGAACTATTCGAGCACGCCATGCGAGAATCGAACCTGGTGCTGCGGCATGCGGTGGTCGAGCGGCTGAGACAGGCGCGCACGCCAATGCAACGAATAGATGCCATCATCGAAGGCAATTTCGAGCCGCATCTTTTCCAGCCGTCCCTCTGCCATGCCTGGCTTTCGCTTTGCGCGGAGGTGCCGCGCGACGAAAAGCTTGCCCGCATCCAGAAGGTGATCCATGCGCGCATGCGCTCCAACCTGCTATCCGGCCTGCGCGGTCTGGCGCCGGCGCGCGATGCTGACGAGATCGCTTTCGGCGTCACCGCCCTGATCGACGGGCTGTGGTTGCGGCTTGGCCTGCAACCCGGCGGCGTTACGCGTGAACAGGCCATTCATCAGGTCAAGGATTTCGTCGCTACGCGGCTGGCTGTTCGGCGCGGTGCAGCCGCTGCCGAATAGACACGCGCATCAGCCGAAAGTTCATATTGTAGGATAGGCCGGCGGCTTGACCACAATTGCCAACGGCGCTGTTCTCCGTATCAGACAAGACGGGAGTGTTGGATGAGACTGGGCGGCAAACGGGCACTGGTCACCGGCGGCTCGGACGGGATCGGGCTGGCAATCGCCGAAGCTTTCTTGCGCGAAGGCGCGGATGTGCTGATCGTCGGCCGCGACGGCAACAAGCTCGACGCCGCCCGCAAGCAGCTCGGGGACGGCGTTGAAACGCTGTCGGCCGATCTGTCGGCCAGCGCCGGCATCGATGCGGTGGTCGAGCATACCAGGCGCGGCCCACCTCTCAATATCCTCGTCAACAATGCCGGCGTGGCGTTCCTTGTGCCGTTCGAAACCGTCAGCGAGGACCAGTTCCAGCAGTCCTTCGCACTCAACGTCACGGCGGTATTCTTCCTCACTCAGCGGCTGTTGCCGCATCTCGCGCCGGGCGCGGCTTCGGTGATCAACATCTCGTCCTACTTCGCGCACAAGATGATCCCGAAGCGGCCATCCAGCCTCTATTCGCTGTCGAAGGGCGCGCTCAATTCGCTGACCAGGTCGCTCGCCTTCGAGCTTGGGCCGCGCGGCATAAGGGTGAACGCCATCGCGCCCGGCACGGTCGACACAGCGATGCGGCGCAGGTCGATCGAAAACCTGACGGAAGCGGCGCAAGCCGAGCTCAAGGCCTATGTCGAGCGCAGCTACCCGCTCGGCCGGATTGGCCGGACCAGCGACCTTGCCGGCATCGCGGTCTATCTCGCCAGCGACGAAGCGGCATGGACCAGCGGCGGTGTATTTGCTGTGGATGGAGGATACACGGCGGGGTGAGTAGCGGTCGGCGAAGCTGCCAATCTCCCCCCTTGTGGGGGAGATGTCCGGCAGGACAGAGGGGGGCGCTGTCCCGCCGACTTCTCATCGATCGCAATTCCGCCCTTAGGCTTGTTGTCCTTCTCCGCTGGTTGCAGGGTGAACAACGTTGGCGATCCTTCGCGCCCCCCTCTGCCCTGCCGGGCATCTCCCCCACGAGGGGGGAGATTGGCAGTCCTTCAACCGATTTGCATCCCCATCGCCCGCAATCTCCGCTTGAAGGCGTTTGTGCAACGCGATACGCCGTTTGCAAATTGCAAAGCGGAGAGATTTCGTGAGCGTGCCAGAAACCAGAACCGAAACCGACACGTTCGGTCCCATCGAGGTCGCCGCCGACCGCTATTGGGGTGCGCAGGCGCAGCGCTCGCTGGCCAATTTCAAGATCGGCTGGGAAAAGCAGCCTGCGTCGATCGTGCGGGCGCTGGGTATCGTCAAGCGGGCGGCCGCCGAAGCCAATATGGAGCTGAAGCGGCTCGATCCGGCGATCGGCAAGGCCATTATCGAGGCCTCCCAGGAGGTCATCGACGGCAAGCTCAATGACCATTTCCCGCTGGTCGTCTGGCAGACCGGCTCAGGCACCCAGTCCAACATGAACGCCAATGAGGTGATTTCCAACCGGGCGATCGAGCTTCTGGGCGGCGTCATGGGATCGAAGAAGCCGGTGCATCCCAATGACCACGTCAACATGAGCCAGTCGTCGAACGACACCTATCCGACGGCCATGCACATCGCCTGCGCCGAGCGCATCATTCACGACCTGCTGCCGGCGCTGAGACATTTGCACGCGGCACTCGAGGCCAAGACCAGGGCTTTCGCCCACATCGTCAAGATCGGCCGCACCCACACGCAGGACGCGACGCCGCTGACGCTCGGCCAGGAATTTTCCGGTTATGCGGCGCAGGTCGCTTCGTCGGTCAAGCGCATCGAAATGACCCTGCCCGGTCTGCAGGAGCTGGCACAGGGCGGCACCGCGGTCGGCACCGGCCTCAACGCGCCGGTTGGTTTTGCCGAAAAAGTGGCGGCGCGCATCGCTGCTATCACCGGCATCGATTTCGTCACCGCGCCGAACAAGTTCGAGGCTCTGGCCGCGCATGATTCCATGGTCTTCTCGCACGGCGCCATCAATGCCTCCGCGGCGGCGCTGTTCAAGATCGCCAACGACATCCGCCTGCTCGGCTCGGGCCCGCGTTCGGGCCTCGGCGAATTGTCGCTGCCGGAAAACGAACCGGGCTCGTCGATCATGCCGGGCAAGGTCAATCCGACACAATGCGAGGCGATGACACAGGTTTGCGTGCAGGCGTTCGGCAACAATGCGGCGATCAGCTTCGCCGGCAGCCAGGGCCATTTCGAGCTCAACGTCTACAATCCGCTGATGGCCTATTGTTTCCTGCAGTCGGTGCAGCTGCTGGCCGACGCTTCCCTGTCGTTCACTGACAATTGCGTCGTCGGCATCGAGGCCCGCGAAGACAACATCAAGGCAGCGCTCGACCGTTCGCTGATGCTGGTGACGGCGCTGGCGCCGACGATCGGCTATGACAACGCCGCCAAGATCGCCAAGGCGGCGCACAAGAACGGCACAACGCTGCGCGAGGAAGCGCTGGCCACCGGGCTGGTCAGCGAAGCCGACTATGAGCGGCTGGTGCGGCCGGAGGACATGACGCACCCAGGGTAAGTTGATCGCGAAAACGTTACCTCGGTGAACAATCCGTAACCAATCTGACATCTTTGGTGAACAGTCTGCATGCGCTAACTGGACGGCTATCCCAAGTCCTCTGGCCAAACCCTTCTGGAGAGTTACGCATGTCCACCAACACGTCCACCAACACTTCGTTTGCCGGTTCCGGCACCACCTCCGGCGCCTCGGGCACGATCCTGCTCGGCCGCATCCTGCTTTCGGCCATCTTCCTGCTTTCCGGCTTCGGCAAGCTGACGGCAATAGCCGGCACGGCCGGCTATTTCGGCAGCCTTGGCCTGCCGCTGCCGATGGTAACCGCCATCGTCGTCGGCCTGATCGAACTGCTTGGCGGCCTCGCCATCCTCGTCGGCTTCCAGACCCGGATCGTCGGCTGGGTGATGGCGATCTTCACCGTCGCCACCGCATTGGTCGCCCACACCGGCTGGGCCGATCAGATGCAGATGATCAATTTCATGAAGAACCTCGGCATCGCCGGCGGCTTCCTCGTGCTCGCCTCGTCGGGTCCAGGCGCGTATTCGATCGACGCCAAGCGCGGCTGAAGCGGCCCAGCACTTCCTGAACAAAGGGGCGCGGAATTTTTCGCGCCCCTTTTTCGTTGTCGGTTCATATCTGCCGGCTGGAACTCTGCTAGGATCGGCCGCCGATATCGGAGGAGACCATGCCTCGCAATGCGCTGCTCTTGCTTTCCCGGCTGCTGCTCGCTGCGCTGTTCGTGCCGTCCGGCTTCCACGCGCTTGCCGACATCGCCGGCACATCAGGCTATTTCGCCGGCCTCGGCCTGCCGCTGCCGACGCTGGTGGCTTGGGCGACAGGCCTGTTCGAGCTGATCGCCGGGCTGCTTATCCTCGTCGGCTTCAAGACGCCGATCATGGCGCTGCTGCTCGCCGCCTTCTGCATCGCGGCGGGCTTCATCGGCCACTATGGCCAAGGTGGCGACGATCCGACGCTGACCTTCATGCATTCGCAGATGCTGATGAAGGACATCGCCATATCGGGCGGTTTTCTGGCGCTGGCAATGGCTGGCGCCGGAGCATGGTCGGCCGACGGGCGGGTGGCTGGAGCAATTGCTTCACGCAAAAGCTAGCGCTTGACTCGTCCGCCTGCGGAAGTCGGCGCCGCCCCTCATCTGCCTGCCGGCATCTTCTCCCCGTATAGTGAGGGGGAGAAGGGGCTGGCCGCAACGTCGGCACCCTTTCTGCAACGCTGGAGATTAGCGAAATCCTTTGCGAAGGCGTCTTTCTCCCCGTCGCTATACGGGGAGAAATGCCCGGCAGGGCAATGAGGGGCGGCGCAAAACCTGAAACGATTGCTTGAGGCGGAGCAACGATTAAGTTGGCCGAGACAGCCTATTTGACAGAAACGCTCGGCCCGCCCTCGACCGCAAGCACCAGCCGGCGGTTGGTGACCCTTGCCAGCTGTGCCAGCCGACCGGCCGGCCGTTCGCCGTAAAGATCGGCCAGCGCTGCCGGCAGCACCAGCGCCAGCACGCCATTGCCGCGGTTTTCCCATTTCAGCCGCGGCATGACGCCGGGCATTGCCGCGCTCAGCAAATAGACGACGCGCAGCAGCGCGGCCAGCACGCGAGCCCGTTCGAGATAGCGCGGTGTCGCCAGCCCGCGGATTTCCGGAGCGGCTTCATTGAACACGCCCTCGTGGCGAAACAGGCTGACAAGCGCCAGGAAGGCGCGGCCGGGATGGTCGACGCCGATGAAGGAAGCGTGGGCGATGATGTTGAGCGATTGCTTGCCGCGATATTCGGGATGGGCGCGCCAGCCGATATCGGCGAGCAGGCAGGCGGCGTGGCGGTAGCGCGCCTCATCCCTGGTCTCGTCGATGCCGAAGGCGGCGAACGCCTTGCCGGTCCACTCGACAAGCTCATGCGCGTGGTCGACCGAGCGCGAGCGCAGGCGGGCAAGCTCTTCCGCCGCCGAGATCAGCGGATCGGCTTTCTGCTCGGCCTTGTCGAGCAGCGAATAGAGAAAGCCCTCGCGCACGCCCAGCGCCGACACGATGATCTTCGACGGCTGCATCGCCGCCATGATCTCCTGCAGCACGATGGCGCCATAGGGCAGCAGCGAGCGGCGGTTCTTGGAGATGCCCTCGATGCCTCTGATCTTGTCGATCTCGGCCCTGGCGACCTGCCGGAGGAAGTTCGCGGCGCTTTCGATGCCGATTTCGTAGTGATGCATGACGCCGAGCGGGTAGTTGGTCATTTCCATGTGCAGCCGGGCGAGATTTCGCCAGGTGCCGCCGACCGTGTAGAAGGCCCTGCCCTGCCCGCCCTTCAGCAATTTCGCCCGTGCCAGTTGCTCGCGCGTGATCCTTGCCGCCTGGGTCAGCGAGTTCTTCGCCATGTCCTGCAGGCGCAGCCCGCCCAACGGCAGCGTGATGCCGTCACCGATCGTCTCGCCGTCGATGTCGATCAGTTCGAGGCTGCCGCCGCCAAGGTCGCCGGCGATGCCGTTGGCCGGGTGGAAACCGGAGATGACGCCAAGCGCCGAATAATGGGCTTCTTCGCGGCCGCTCAGCACCTGGATCTCGGTCTTGAGCACATCCTCGGCGCGGTGGATGAAGTCGGGGCCGTTGACGGCCTCGCGAGCGGCGGCGGTCGCCAGCACATACATGCGCTCGGCGCCGGCCTGATCGGACAGCGCGCGGAAGCGGCGGAACTCTTCCATCGAACGCGTCACCGCCTCGGGATCGAGCTTTCCGGTCGAAACGATGCCGCGGCCGAGGCCGGCCAGCATCTTTTCGTTGAACAGCAAGGTCGGCGAGCGCGCCAGCCCCTCATAGATGACAAGACGGATCGAGTTCGACCCGATATCGATGATGGACAGCGGTCGGCGGTCCTGAAGCCGGCCCTGGGATGCTGAAATCATCAGCCCGTCGCTGCGTTCTGTTTCTTGCGGCGCTTGAACTGCGCGATGCGCTTGGGCGCATGCGACTTCAACGCATCGCCCCGTCCGGACAGGCTCGGATTGGTCATGAAATATTCCTGCGCGTTGAACGGTTCCTCGCCCTCCTCCAGCACGACGCGCCGGGAGGTTCCGTCAGCCAATACGTCGAAACTTTGCTGGTTGTCCATGATGTTGCCGAGCATGATCTGGCCGAGCACCTGTTCGTGCACAGTTGGATTGGTGATCGGCACCATGGTCTCGACGCGGCGATCGAGATTGCGCGGCATCAGATCGGCCGAGGAGATATAGACGATCGCCCCGTCCGATGGCAGGCCGTGGCCGTTGCCGAAGCAGTAGATGCGGCTGTGCTCGAGGAAACGGCCGACGATCGACTTCACCCTGATGTTCTCCGACAGGCCGGGCACCTGCGGCCTCAGGCAGCATATGCCGCGCACGACGAGATCGATCTCGACGCCGGCGCGGCTGGCATCGTAGAGCGCATCGATGACGATCGGGTCGACCAAGGCATTCATCTTCATCCAGATGCGGGCCGGTCTGCCCTCCAGCGCGTGGCTGATCTCGTCCGAAATGTGCTGGAGGATGCGGTCGCGCAGCGTGAACGGCGAGATGGCCAGCCGCATCTGCTCGGCTGGCTCGGCATAGCCGGTGATGAAGTTGAACAACTGGGCGACATCGCGCGCGATTGTCGGGTCGGTGGTGAAGAAGGACAGATCGGTGTAGATGCGGGCGGTGACCGGGTGGTAGTTGCCGGTGCCCAGATGCACGTAATTGCGCAGCCTGCCATCCTCGCGCCGCACCACCAGCGACATTTTCGCGTGGGTCTTCAGTTCGAGAAAGCCGAAGACGACCTGGACGCCGGCGCGCTCGAGGTCGCGGGCCCAGCGGATGTTGGCCTCCTCGTCGAAACGCGCCTTGAGCTCGACCAGTGCGGTCACCGACTTGCCGGCTTCCGCCGCATCGACCAAAGCCCGCACGATCGGGCTGTCGTTGGAGGTGCGATAGAGCGTCTGCTTGATCGCCACCACTTCCGGGTCGGCCATTGCCTGGCGCAAGAACTGCACCACGACGTCGAAAGATTCGTAAGGGTGGTGGACGATGATGTCCTTCTCGCGGATGGCGGCAAAACAATCGCCGCCATGCTCGCGGATGCGCTCGGGGAAGCGCGGATTGTAGGGGGTGAATTTCAGATCGTCGCGGGCGACGGCGACGATCTCCGAAATCTGGCTGAGCGCCAGCGGACCGGTGAGCACGCTGATGCGGCTTGCCGAGACGCCAAGCTCGCCGGCGACAAAGTCGCGCAATTCGGGCGGCATCAGCATGTCGAATTCGATACGGATGACCGAACCGCGGCGGCGGCGCTTCAGCGCCGTCTCGAACAGCCGCACCAGATCCTCTGATTCTTCCTCGACCTCGATATCGCTGTCGCGGATGATGCGGAACGTGCCGGAGCCCTTGACCTCATAGCCTGGGAACAGCTTGCCGATATAAAGGCCGACCGCCTCCTCGAGCGGGATGAAACGGACATGGCGCTTGCGATCCGGCAAACGGATGAACCGCTTCAGCGCCATCGGCAGGCGCAAAAGCGCACTCATCTCCTCGCCGTTCTTGCGGTGGCGCAATTGCAGCGCCATCGAGAAACCGAGATTGGGAATGAACGGGAACGGATGCGCCGGATCGATCGACAACGGCGTCAGCACCGGAAATACCTGCTCCTGGAAATGGTCCTCCAGCCAGGCCTTCTCGTCCTTGCTCAGCGCCTCGCGAGTGATGCTCTCAATGCCTTCCTTGTCGAGCAGCAGCATCAGCGCCGAAAGGCTTTTCTGCTGGTCCTCCTGCAGGCGCTCGACCTCGCGCAGCAATTGTTCAAGCTGCTGCTCGGGCGTGCGTCCGTCCGGGCTCTTCAGCACGATGCCCTCGCGCACCTGGCCGGCAAGACCGGCGACGCGGACCATGAAGAACTCGTCGAGATTGGCTGCCGATATCGACAGGAAGCGAACGCGCTCGAGCAGCGGATGATTGGCGTTCAGCGACTCCTCGAGCACGCGCCGGTTGAATTGCAGCCAGGAAAACTCGCGGTTGACGAAGCGGTCCGGATTGCCGCCTTCGCGGCTCGCCGCCTCGACGGTGATGAATTCGCTCTGCACCGGCTTCAGTTCGTTCATGGTTTCCGCTCTTCCCACACCGTTCGACGACCACAGCCTTAACCGGCTTAACTTATCCTCTGACAGGCTTTTGCGACAGTTTCATTTCATCGATCTTGCAAAGAGACGGGTTATGATCCAGATGCAATCGACAAGATCAGGAGACGACGATGGCAGGCGGTTCCATTCCCCATTTCCAGAACGATGCGGGCTATCCGGCAATCGACATCGGCGTCAAGGAATTCATGTGCACCGGCGCCAATCCGCCTTTCGACCATCCGCATGTATTTCTCGACATGGGCGACGACAATGAAAAGGTCTGCCCCTATTGCTCGACGCTCTATCGCTATTCGCCGAAGCTGAAGGCATTGGAAACGCAGCCGCCGGGCTGCCTATATATCGACCAGGCCGCCTGATTCTTCCGCGACAAGCCTGATGCGAGAAACGCAGTCCCGGCAGGTGGTCATCGCCGGGGCGGGCGTCGCCGGGCTGACCGCGGCACTGGCCTTCGCCGAGCGCGGCTATCGGATAAAACTGTTCGAACAGGCCGAGCACCTCGAGGCTGCCGGCGCCGGTATCCAGCTTTCGCCCAACGCGACGCGCATCCTACGGCAGCTCGGCGTACTCGATCGGCTGCTGGCGACGGCGGTGCGGCCGGAAGCGGTCGTGCTGAGGGATGCCGCCACGCTGCGCGAGCTGGCGCGCGTACCGCTTGGCCAGGCGGCCGAAACGCGCTGGGGAGCGCCCTATCTCGTCGCCCACCGCGCCGATCTGCAATCAGCGCTGATGCAGCGGATGGCCGAGCGGCCCGGCATCGAACTTGTCACCGGCGCTCTCGTCGTCAGTGCCGCTGTCAAACCGCATGGCATCGCCGCAACGGTAGAGGTTGCCGGCGCGGCCATCAAAACGGAAGCATCGTTGCTGATCGGCGCGGATGGCGTCTGGTCGTCGGTGCGAGAAACGCTTGCCCGCAAGGCGGCCGAATTCGGTAGGAGCCGGTTTTCGGGCGAGCTTGCCTGGCGCGCCACGGTGGCCGCCGACAGCCTCGCCGGACAAGCCTTCAGCGTGATCGGTGCGGCCGATTGCGTTAGCGCATTCCTCTATCCCGGATTCCATATGGTCGCCTATCCGGTCAGCCGTGGCACTGCCTTCAATCTCGCTGCCTTCACCAGGGGCGAGCGCATCGCCGAGGGCTGGTCGGGGCATGCCGATCCCGCCATCCTTGCCAGCGCCATGCGCGGTACCGCGCCGGCGCTGGTCCGTCTGGCGAGCGAGGCGGCACCGTGGACGGCGTGGCCGATCCACACTGTCGAGCAGCGGCGGTGGACGACGCCGCAAGGCATCGCGCTGATCGGCGATGCGGCGCATGCGATGACGCCCTTTGCCGCTCAGGGCGCGGCGATGGCGATCGAGGACGCGGCGACGCTTGCCGGCTTCGTTGCCGCTTCGCCGGCCGATCTTGAGGGGGCGCTTGCCGCCTGGGAACAGGCGCGGCGGCCGCGCGTCGCCCAGGTCGCCCGCCGCGGCGCCGTCAATCGCCTCGCCTGGCATGCGGCCGGGCCGGTGGCGATGGCCCGCAACCTGTTTCTGGCGATGCGCTCATCCGAAAAGCTCGCCGCCGATCTTGATTGGCTTTATGGCTGGCGGGCATTGGAAACCTCCGACAGCGTATCATCTTGACGTAGTGCCAATTTGTAGTTACATAATTGTCGTTATGCGAGGCATGAATTGCGATTTGAATGGGACAAACTCGAACCTCCGCAAGCATGGCGTGAGTTTCGAGATCGCCAGTCATGTTTTCTTCGACCCTTTCGCATTGACGACGCAGGATCGGATTGAAGAGGGCGAGTATCGCTGGCAGACGATAGGCGTTGTTGACAGCATATTGGTGTTGTTGATCGCGCATGCCGATCGAGAGGAAGACGGAATCGAGGTGATCCGCATCATTTCCGCGCGGCAAGCCACGCCCAAGGAGAAAAGATGTTATGCGCAAAATCGTCCGACATGAATTCGACCCCGCAAATCCACCTCCTCTGACGGAAGCTCAGAAGGCCGAGATTGCGGCTCTGAGGGCGCGGCCGGAGAGCGATGTCGATACCAGCGATATCCCCGAATTGACCGAAGAGTTCTGGCAGAGCGCGGTCGGCAACCCTTATTTCAAACCAATCAAGCAGCAATTGACCCTTCGACTGGATTCGGATCTCGTCGCTTGGTTCAAGAGACGCGCGCCGGGAGGCCGCGGCTATCAAAGCGCGATCAACAGGGCGCTTCGTGAATATATGGCCAAGCAGGAGCGCAAAACCGGCTGACGAGACGGTCGCTATTCCTCGGGCTTCAATTGTAAAGCCGCATCGATATGCCGAGCGAGGCCGGCAGCGGGTTCCACCATCCGGTGCGCAGGCCGGCCGTGCGCAGTGCCGCCGCCGTCCAGGTGTTGCAGCCGATCAGCGCATTGAAATGACCATTGGCTTCGAAGAAACGATCGAAGCGGGAATAGGCCGCATTCTCGATCGGGATGGCCCAGTTCGGCCCCTGCCGGAAGCTTGCCGCAATGTAATCGAGCAGCGCCGTAAACTGCTCCTCGCCGATGTCGAAACCCGCGACTTCGGGATGCGGCTCGGCGATGTCGCCGGAAATGTCGACATGCATCGCCGAGGCATCGACCGTCAGCGCCTTCATCACCGGCACCGCCTTCAGCTCCGACCAGGTCGGGGTCTCCAGATAGAAGGCGCGGCCGCCCCAGCCGAAGACGATGTAGCGGACCTCCGCCATGTCGACCGGAATGCCGGCATCGACCAGGAAGTGGAAGCGCCGGCGCACATCGTCGTCGACCGGGATGGCGATGTCGGTGTGGATCGGATTTTGCAGCACCAGGATACGGTGGCTTGTGCCGATCGGATCGGCAACGGCCGGCCAGAGCGGGCGCGGCAGCAACGTACCCAGCGCTACCGCTAGCGCTATTGCAACGGCCAGCAGGCCAAGAAAACGGGCAAGCTTCTTCATGCGGAAGGCATAGAACAAGCAATGCTCAAGGTGAAGCCTCTCCGAAAGTTGCACAGCTGACTTTGAGCTTGACGCATATCCTCCCCGGGAGGATATGCTGAGGCATGTCAGATCACCTCCACGCCTCGCATCCTTCCATCACAAAGCGGCTGAAGCGCGCGCAAGGCCACCTCGCGGCGGTGCTGGCCATGATCGAGGCGCATCGCCCTTGCGTTGATCTGGCGCAGCAGCTTCACGCCGTCGAAAAAGCGATCAGCAGCGCCAAGCGCGAGCTGATCAACGACCACATCGAGCATTGCCTGACGGACAGCGTGGAAACCGGCGGCAACTCGCTGGCGGAACTCAAGCAGCTGGCGAAGTATCTATGAATGCCATTGTAGCCCCCATTCTGGAATGGCTCGGGTTCGGCTCGCACGCCGCACATCATCATGGCGATCACGGTTCGCACGGCCACACCCATGGCGTCATCGATGCGACAATTGCCACCACCGACCGGGGTATCTGGGCAATCAAATGGTCGTTCGTGATCCTGGCCATCACCGCGGCGCTGCAGATGGTCGTCGTTGTGCTGTCGGGAAGTGTGGCGCTGCTGGCCGACACAATCCATAACATCGGCGATGCGACCACGGCGATCCCGCTATGGGTTGCGTTCGTGCTGGCGCGGCGCAAGCCGTCGCGGACCTTCACCTATGGCTTGGGGCGGGTCGAGGATCTGGCCGGCATCGTCATCGTCCTCATCATCCTGTTCAGCGCTGTTGTCGCCGCCTACCAGGCCATCGACAGGCTGATCAATCCACAAGTGGTGACACACCTCGGCTGGCTGACTGCGGCGGGCATTGTCGGCTTCCTCGGCAATGAGGCGGTTGCCGTGTTCCGTATCCGCGTCGGCCGCGAAATCAACAGCGCGGCACTGATTGCCGACGGCTACCACGCCCGCACCGACGGGCTTACCAGCCTTGCCGTGGTCATCGGAGCCATCGGCGTCTGGCTCGGCTTTTCCTTGGCCGACCCGATCGTCGGCCTGCTGATCACGCTTGCGATCTTCGGTATCGTCTGGCAATCGGCCCGCTCAGTGCTGACCCGCATGCTGGATGGAATCGAACCCGGTGTGATGGATGAGATCCGACATGCCGCCGAGCATGTTCCGGGCGCACGCATTGTCGATGCCAAGGCGCGCTGGATCGGTCATAGATTGCACGCCGACATCGCAATTGCCGCAGACGAAACCTTGTCGCTGTCGGACGCCAACAACATCGCGGCAGCGCTGAAGGACGAACTGTCCCAGCATATGCCGGCCCTGGCTGAGGCCAATGTACGGTTTTCAACCGAACGTGGAAAGAAAGACCATCCTCACGAGCACACGCACGACCATGGCCACATGCACTGACGCTCCCTTTTAGACGGCTATGGTCATGTCACATCGATGACGACCATCAGCCCGCCGCCGCCCTTCTCCTCGACATTGTTGTTCGTGGTGTGATGCGGGATGTGGCAATGGATCAGCCATTTGCCCAGACGCTGCGCCTTCCAGATCACGTCGTAGCGCTGACCCGGCCCGACGTTGATCGTATCGGCAAGGAAACGACCCGAGGCAGGAATCGTTTCGCCGTCGCGGGCAACGACCTCGAACGGTCCGCCATGGATATGCATCGGATGGATGAAGCCATTGTTGGTGCCGATGAACCGCACCTTGAGCGTCTCGCCGACCTTCATCGGGATCGTCTCGGTCGAGGGATAGGCCTTGCCGTTGATGGTGAAGAAATTCGGCATGCCGCCGTCCATCGGCATCGACGGGTAGGTCAGCCCTTCCCGCACCAGCCATTCCTGAAGCTCGATGACGTAGTCATGGTCGGCTGCGACCTCGTCGGCGGGATTGGCGGGATCGATGATCAGCGCACCGTAGAGGCCGAGTGCCTGGGTCCGGTCCGGCTTGGCATGGGGGTGGTAGAAATAGGTTCCGTGCTGGGTTGCGGTGAATTCGTATGAATAGGATTGGCCGGGCTCGATCGGCGCCTGCGTGATTTCGGCCGGTCCATCCATCTGGTTCGGCAAGATCAAGCCATGCCAATGCACTGTCGTTTCCTCAGGCAGGCCGTTGGTGACGTTGATCCTGACCCGATCGCCCTGGCGAATGTGAATTCGCGGGCCGGGAATCTGGCCATTATAGGCATAGGCGTCGACCGCAACGTCCGGCAGGATCTGCCAGCGGACCACTGAAGGCCTGAGCTCGAACACCTTGATGCCGTTCTCCATCCGAAAAGGCAGTTCCTGGTCGCCCCTTGCCGTCAGGCCATAAGAGGCGGCCACGAGGCGTGGATCGGTAGCGGCCATGTCGCGCATCGCATCAGCCGGCGTATCACGATCCATGATCATGCCTTGCGGCATGATCACCCCGCCGACGTCGCGTGCCGACAGCGTCAGGTTCAGCCAGTTCGCCGGCGCGATCATGCCGATGGCGAGCGCCAGCAGGGAGACGGCACCCAGGGCAGCCACCTGCGGCGTCGTGGCATCTGTCTCCATGTGATGGCCGCCGCCTTTGCCTTTGTGGGAAGTCATATCGTGGCGCTGTCCGCGATGGCCACCGGCGTCGGCCTGCTGCATTTGCATCTGCGCATGTTGCCTCGTGGCAGGCTGCTCCCGACCATCGATGCCGGCTGCCTGCGCGCGCTGCGTCATCAACCCGTGCTTCAGCCCCCGGGCGACCAGCCAGACATTGGCCGGATAGGCAAGCGCAAAACCGGCGATGACGCCGATCGACATCACGCCCCAGAACAAAAGCTCCGTCGGTTCCATCGCGCGCATGTCGCGGCCCATCATCAGGAAACTCATGACCGGCGCCATGCCGGCCATCATGAAGTTCATCGAGATGAACTCGGGCAGGAAGCTCTTGCGCACGTTCTCCCGATAGGTGCCGCCCATCATCGATTTCATGAACAGCGACTGGAAGATGAACAGGCCGAAGGCAAAGCCGGCGAGATATTCGACGATCAGGTCGATCCACATCGGCAGGCCAAGCGCCGCCGTGATGGCGGCGGCAAGAATGATGCCGGTGGCATCGCCGGCGACGCAGTGGATGGTGGAGCCGACGCCCTGCTTCCAGAGCGGCTGGGTGAAGAGTTCATGCTCGCCCGGCCGGGGCTCCTTGTCGGCGAGCACGTAGAGCAGCAGGCCGAGCGGACCCATATAGAGGGTGACCAGGATGAAGCCCCATTTCATCACCACCGGCTCGGGATTGTTGCGATATTGGTCGAAGCCGACATAAAGCGTCGAAGCCAGCGCCAGCGCGAACCAGACGACGAGGAAATAATCGATCGGTTGGATAAGCATCAGGATGAGCCCTTGACCTGCCGCCTCGTTATACAACTCCCAATGGCAATGAACGCAGCCGGTGCGCTTATGATCCGCGCCGACCGTACGCCGCACGGGCGGCCTATTTTTCGTTGTAACCGACTGATCTGATGACGCCTGCCCGCAGCCCATTCCGGAACTTTCAGTCTTATCTTTGCAGCTTTCCTCCAGTGGGGTTGTTATGAGGCTTCCCATCACAGGAAGGTCAAGGGCTTTTGAGCCAGCTCAAATCATCGCTGCCGTGCCGAAGCAGCATTCGAAATTTGCCACTTGACCTTCCCGTTATGGGAACCTTTATCGAATGGCAGCCACCCAGTTGGAGCTGCAAACCCATGAATGCCGTCGCCCCCTTGAAAAGGCGCCAATCTGGCTACGGAGCGTGCCACCTGAGTTATACCGCGTGCCGACGCGCGTGACCTTAATCTCGGAGACAACACATGAATCGACGCAGTTTTCTGGCGGCAGGCGCTGCCACGGTTCTCGCTAGTCCGCGCGCCATCGCCCAGATGAAGATGGACGAGATGCCCGGCATGGATATGGGGCACGCGGGCCACGACATGGGCGCGGCGCCAAAAAGCGCAGCCATGCTGCCTGAGGGCCAGGCGTTGCGCGAGTTGCCGCTGCTAGCCAATGAAGCCGATACACCCCGCCTGTTCAGAGCGAACCTCACGGCTGAACCCGCCATGGTTCGCTTTGCAGAAGCACTCGACACGCCAATCCTTGGGTACAATGGCATGAGCCCGGGGCCATTGATCGAGGTGACTGAAGGCGACCGTGTCGAAATTGCGTTCACGAACCGAATTCCTGAAGAGACCAGCACCATCCATTTGGCATGGAATGCCGGTTCCGGCTGACCAGGATGGTAATCCGATGGACCCCGTTGCGACGGGCACGGAGCGCACCTACAGTTTCGAATTGCCCGAAGGAAGTGCGGGGTCATACTGGTACCATCCGCATCCGCACGGCAAGACGGCTGAGCAGGTCTATCGCGGACTTGCCGGCGCGTTCGTGGTCAAGCCGAAGGCGGACCCGATCCCGGCCGAGTATGGCGACACTGTGCTGGTGTTCACAGACCTTCGCCTTGCCGCCGACGGCACCATGCCGGACAACACCATGGTCGATTTGATGAACGGGCGCGTCGGCGATCACGTGCTGGTCAACGGACAGAAAAATCCCGCGCTATCGGTCCCGTTTGGAACAAAGCGGCGATTTCGGTTTTACAACGCGACCAACGCGCGCTTTTTGCGGCTCTCCTTCGACGGCGCACCCATGACGATCATCGGCACCGATGGCGGTCTGCTGGAGGCGCCGGTGGCAGCCAAGGATGTCCTGCTCAGCCCGGCGGAACGCCTTGAACTGATCGCCTCGTTTGAGAAGCCCGGCCCCGTCACCCTGAACACGCTCGACTACTATCGCGGCTGGATGGGCGCAGGCCGCCCCGCCGATGCAGGTCTGACATTGCTTACGGTCAATTTTTCGGACACGCCTGCAGAGGCGTTTCCTCCGCTGCCGGAAAGGCTTCGACCAATTGCCAACTTGGCACTCCTGCTGTCAGCCGGCGTTTCGTGTTCACCGAAACGATGACGATGAGCGCGACGGATATGCAGATGGGCTTCCTGATCAACGGCGCGGCGTTCGACATGGGCCGCATCGACGTGGTGTCGAAAACAGGACAGGTCGAGCTCTGGGAAATCGTCAACAATGCCGACATGGACCATCCGTTCCATGTGCACGGGACGCAGTTCCAGGTGGTCGAGCACGAACGTGGTGGGCAGGTCTCGAAACCGGCCTATCTCGCCTGGAAGGACACGGTCAACGTGGCACGCGGCGAAACGGTGCGGCTTTTGCTGCGCCAGGATCGCCCCGGGCGGAGGATGTATCATTGCCACATCCTGGAGCACGAGCAGCTCGGCATGATGGGCGTCGTCGAAGTGCAGGCCTAGTCGGTCGTTCGACGTGGCTGCACTGGCAATCTATGGCGTCCTGTTCACCAGCGCATTCCTCGCCGCAACGATCTTGCCGTTCTCGTCGGAAGTTGTGCTCGCCAGCTTGATCGCCAGCGGCCGTGGCGATCCGGTGCTGCTTTGTGCGATCGCCACGATCGGCAACACGCTCGGCTCGGTGGTGAACTGGATGCTGGGGCGTGGCATCGACACGCTCCAGTCCAGGCGATGGTTTCCCGTCACTCGTGAACGATACGAGCGGGCGAGCCGGACCTTTCGCCGCGTTGGCGCGTGCTTGCTCCTGTTCGCCTGGCTGCCGGTCGTCGGGGACGCCTTCACCGTCGTGGCAGGCGCGGCCCGCATCCATCTCGGCGTATTCGTGATGCTTGTCGCATTAGGCAAGGCTGCACGATATGCGGTGATCGTCGCAGGAGGATTGTGGGTGCTAAGATAGTTCCCGATGCTCGCCATCGAGCAGATCCCCCGAGCATCACCACTCGTCGAATACGCGCGGAGCCAAGCAAGACAGAGAGCCCGGTCCTTGTCCCGAACCGGCGTACAGGATCATTGCAGGATCTGCGACAGGAACAGCTTCGTGCGCTCATGGCGCGGGTGGTCGAAGAACTCGGCCGGCGTGTTCTGCTCGACGATCTGACCCTGATCCATGAAAATCACCCGGTTGGCGACTTTGCGCGCAAAGCCCATTTCGTGGGTGACGCAGAGCATGGTCATGCCTTCCTCGGCCAGCCCGACCATCGTCTCCAGCACTTCCTTGATCATTTCCGGATCGAGAGCCGAGGTCGGCTCGTCGAAAAGCATGATGCGCGGGTTCATGCACAGCGAGCGGGCGATCGCCACGCGCTGTTGCTGGCCGCCGGAAAGCTGGCCGGGATATTTGTTGGCCTGTTCCGGGATCTTGACGCGCTTGAGGAAATGCATGGCGATTTCCTCGGCCTGCTTCCGCGGCATCTTACGCACCCAGATCGGCGCCAGCGTGCAATTTTCCAGAATGGTCAGATGCGGGAACAGGTTGAAGTGCTGGAACACCATGCCGACCTCGCGGCGCACCTCGTCGATCTTCTTCAGATCGTTGGTCAGTTCCTTGCCGTCGACTATGATCTTGCCCTTCTGGTGTTCCTCCAGCCGGTTGATGCAGCGGATCATCGTCGATTTGCCGGAGCCCGACGGGCCGCAGATGACGATCCGCTCGCCGCGCATCACCTTTAGATTGATGTCCTTCAGCACATGGAATTCGCCGTACCATTTGTGCATGGCAATGATGTCGATGGCGACATCGGTGGTCGAAATGTGCATCTTGGCGGCATTGACCTTGATCTCTTCCGCGCTGACGGCGTTTTCTATGACCATAACAAGGTCCCCTTTTTAGCGTTTGTGGCCGGTGTCGAGACGGCGTTCCGTGTACATTGAATAGCGCGACATGCCGAAGCAGAACAGCCAGAAGATGAAGGCCGCGAACACCAGGCCGGATCTGGCCGTCTGCGGCGTCGCCCAATTGGCGTCGGAGAAGTTCTGCTTGACGATGCCGAGGAGGTCGAACATCGAGATGACGATGACCAGGCTGGTGTCCTTGAACATGCCGATGAAGGTGTTGACGATGCCGGGAATGACCAGCTTCAGCGCCTGCGGCATGACGACCAGACCCATCTTCTGCCAGTAGCTGAGGCCGAGCGAATCGGCGCCCTCATACTGGCCTTTGGGGATCGCCTGCAGGCCGCCGCGCACCACTTCGGCCATGTAGGCGGCGGCAAACAGCGACACGCCGATCAGCGCGCGCAGGAACTTGTCGAAGCTGACGCCGGCCGGCAGGAACAGCGGCAGCATCACGCTGGCAAAGAACAGCACGGTAATCAGCGGGATGCCGCGTACCGTCTCGATGAAGACCACGCACAGCAGCTTGACGATCGGCATGTTCGAGCGCCGGCCGAGCGCCAGCACGATGCCGATCGGCAGCGACACCGCTATGCCGACGAAGGACAGGCTGAGCGTCACCAGCAGCCCACCCCAACGCGACGTCTCGACATGCGGCAGGCCGAACATGCCGCCGACCAGCAGAACGAAGGCGACGACCGGCAGCGCCAGGAAGAGAAGAATGGCGTTCAGCCCTTTGCGCGGTACGCGCGGGATGAGCAAAGGCACCAGCAGTGCCACGAACAGGATGGCCACCACGATCGGCCGCCAACGCTCCTCGATAGGATAGGTGCCGAACATGAACTGGCCGAACTTGGCGTTGACGAATGCCCAGCAAGCACCGGTCCAGCCATCCGGCTGGATGCCGCCTTGCGCCACGGTGGCGCAGACCGAGCGGTCCGGTCCGGTCCACTGGGCGTTGATGAAGGCCCAATTGATGACTTGCGGCAGGATCATAGCGACCAGCGCGATGCCGACGATGGTGAGGATGGTGTCGCCCGTGGTGGCAATCAGGTTCTTGCTGATCCAGGCGGTGAGGCCACGCTCGCTCGATGGCGCCGGCTGCGCCAGCACCATCTCCGTCCGCACCCAGGACATGTCGTGCTCTTGCATGGCCCTACCTCTCCACCAGCGCCATCCTGGCATTGACGACGTTCATGATCGCCGACGTGATCAGGCTGAGCGCCAGGTACACCGCCATCATGATCACCACGCCTTCGACTGCCTGCCCGGTCTGGTTCAAGACCGTGCCGGCCGTCGCCGTCAGGTCCGGATAGCCGATGGCGATAGCGAGCGAGGAATTCTTGGTCAGGTTGAGATACTGGCTGGTCAGCGGCGGGATAACGATGCGCATCGCCTGCGGCACGACGACGAGCCTGAGGATCGATCCCGAGCGCAGCCCGAGTGCCGCGGCCGCCTCGGTCTGGCCTGCGCTGACGCCCCTGATGCCGGCGCGCACGATCTCGGCGATGAAGGCGGCGGTATAGCAGGACAGCGCCAGATAGAGCGACAGGAACTCCGGCCTGACCTGAAAGCCGCCGACCAGGTTGAAGGTCGACTGCTTTGGAAATTCAAAGCTCAGCGGAAAGCCGCTCAGCGCGTAGGCCAGCAACGGCAGGCCGACGATCAACGCTATGGATGTCCAGAACACCGGGAATGGCTGCCCTGTCGCCATCTGCCGCTGTCGCGCCTTGCGGGCGACGAACCAGGCCATGGCGATGCCGAGGAGCAGAGCGACCAGGATCAGCCAGGAGCCCTCGCCCCAGACAGCGCGCGGAAAATAGAAGCCGCGCTGGTTGAGAAATGAGCCGAACGGCAAATTGATGCTTTCGCGCGGCGGCGGCAGCACGGCGAGCACGCCGGAATACCAGAAGAAGATGACCAGCAGCGGCGGGATGTTGCGGAAGACCTCGACATAAACGGTGCAGATCTTCCTGATCAGCCAGTTGCGCGACAGCCGGCCGATGCCGACGATGAAACCGATGATGGTGGCGGTGACGATGCCGACGACAGCAACGATCACGGTGTTGATAAAGCCAACCAGGATGGCACGGAAATAGGTCGAATCCGACGAATAAGCGATCGCGCTTTCGCTGATGTCGAAGCCGGCGCGGCCCTTGAGGAAGCCGAAGCCGGAAGCGATGTGCAGCCGCGTCAGATTGACAATGACGTTGTGGGTAACCCACCAGACCCCGCCTACCAGCAGGACGAGGACCAGTGCCTGAAAGAATATACCGCGGACGCGAGGATCATTGATGAGGGAACCGCGGCTTGGCTCCTCGCGAAGAACTTCCTGCGATGCCATTCGACAGTCCCCTGGAAAGAGAGACCGGAAGGCAGACGATCTGCCTTCCGTATCCATTGTCGATCAGCGGATCGGCGGAGCGTATTGCAGGCCACCCTTGGTCCACAGCGCGTTGATGCCGCGGGCGATCTTCAGCGGGCTGCCCGAGCCGACATTGCGCTCGAACATCTCGCCGTAATTGCCGACGGCCTTGACGATGTTGACAACCCAGTCGTTAGAGACGCCGAGATCGGTGCCGATCTTGGTGTCGGCTTCCTGGCCGAGCACGCGCTTGATCTCGGGACTGTCCGAGTTCTTCATCTCGTCGACATTGGCCTTGGTGATGCCGAGTTCCTCGGCGTCGAGCAACGCGAAATACGTCCACTTGACGATGTGGTACCACTGGTCGTCGCCTTGGCGCACGGCCGGTCCAAGCGGTTCCTTGGAGATGATCTCAGGCAGCACGACGTGGTCGGCCGGCGCACCGAGCGTCAGGCGGATGCCATAGAGGCCCGACTGATCGGTGGTGTAGACGTCGCAGCGGCCGGCGTCATAGGCGGCGTTGACCTCTTCCAGCTTTTCGAAGACGACGGGGTTGTACTCCATCTTGTTCGACTTGAAATAGTCGGCAAGGTTGAGCTCGGTCGTGGTGCCGCTCTGCACGCAGACCGCCGCGCCTGAAAGCTGCAGCGCCGAATTCACGCCCGGAAGCTTCTTGGCGTTGATCATGAAGCCCTGGCCGTCATAATAAGTCGTGCCGATGAAGTTCAGGCCGAGTGCGGTGTCGCGATTGATGGTCCAGGTGGTGTTGCGCGACAGGATGTCGATCTCGCCCGACTGCAGAGCGGTAAACCGCTCCTTGGCGCTGAGCGGCGTAAACTTCACCTTGGTGCCATCGCCGAACACGGCGGCCGCCACAGCGCGACAGAAGTCCGCGTCGAGGCCTTGCCACTCACCCTTGTCGTCCGGCGCCGAGAAGCCGGCCAGACCGGTCGAGACGCCGCATTGGATGAAGCCCTTCGCCTTGACATCGTCGAGCGTGGCCGCCGAAGCCGCCGAAGCCGCGAATCCAAACGCGGCGGCGCCCAAAACGCCGATTGCAATGTGTTTCATGACCCACAGACCCTTTTCTGTTTTTTCCAGGCGAACCTGACTTTTCCCGTGTGAACGCAGCTATGTATCCCGGCCCATTACCGGAATCCCGCATCGTAACCGACGCGCTGCCTCCCATTCACGAACAACATCGAAGGCGATTATTCCTGTGAGGTCAAGGGAAATGACCGAATTCGAAAGACTTTGAAAACCAACCGTCTGAAATGCCTGAAATTGCAGACAAACGCGCCCGCAAATTGGTCAGCGCGCCAATAAAGCCGGCAAAGTCCGACCGTGACTTGCCAAGCACAGCTGGCAGCCGTCCAGAAGAACTACGGCGCATTGCTGAATTGGCATATTCAAGAGCTTGGCCTGGCGAGTGCGCTGCGGTTGCGCGGCCAATGCCGCCGCACTATGGCTAACGACCAACCCATGGGACGAAAAGCAATGGCAAAAGACGGCAGCGAGATGGGCATCAACACGCGGCTCGCCCATTCCGGCAACAACCCGCATGACTATTTCGGCTTCGTCAATCCGCCGGTGGTGCATGCCTCGACCGTGCTCTATCCCAATGCGGCGGCGATGGCTTCACGCAGCCAGAGGTACACCTACGGCACGCGCGGCACACCGACCACCGATGCGCTGAACAGCGCGATCAATGCGCTGGAAGGTTCGGCAGGCACGGTCGCGGTACCGTCCGGCCTGGCGGCGGTGATGCTGCCCCTGCTCGCCTTCCTGTCGGCCGGCGATCATCTGCTGATCGTCGATTCCGTCTATCATCCTACCCGTAACCTCGCCGACACGATGCTGAAGCGGCTAGGCATCGAGGTCGAGTATTACGAACCGCGCATCGGCGCCGGCATCGCGGCGCTGATCAAACCCAACACCAAGGTGGTGTTCACCGAATCGCCCGCCTCCAACACCTTCGAGGTGCAGGACATACCGGCCATCACCAAGGCGGCGCATGCCGCCGGCGCCATCGTCATGATGGACAATACCTGGGCGACGCCGCTCTACTTTCGCCCCCTCGACCATGGCGTCGACATCTCGATCCACGCGGCGACGAAATACCCGGCCGGCCATTCCGACGTGCTGCTCGGCACGGTGTCGGCCAATGCGGACTGCTGGAATCAGCTTTGCGAGACGTTCAACACGATGGGCTGCTGCGCCGGGCCTGACGACGTCTACCAGGTGCTGCGTGGCCTGCGCACGATGGGTGTGCGGCTGGAGCGCCATCAAAAGAGCGCGCTTGCCCTCGCCGGCTGGCTGGAGGGTCAGCCGGGCGTAGCGCAGGTGCTGCATCCGGGGCTGCCCAGTCATCCCGACCACGCCCTGTGGAAGCGCGATTTTTGCGGATCGAGCGGCATCTTCTCTATCGTTCTTGCAGGCGGTGGACAGAAGCAGCAGCACGCCTTCCTCGACGCGTTGAGGTTTTTCGGCCTCGGCTATTCCTGGGGCGGCTATGAGAGCCTTGCCGTGCCGGTGTTCCTGGGCGACCGTACCGTCGCCAAAGGCCCGTATGACGGGCCGCTGGTGCGCCTGCAGATCGGGCTCGAGGATGTCGAGGATTTGAGGACCGACGTGGCGCGCGGGCTGGCGGCGGCTGCAGAGGCCTGAGCCAGCACCTTTCCAGGCTGAGTCAGGAAATCGGCGTAACAGCCTGGAAAAAATTGCGATCCTGAGCGATGTCATGGCGACCGATCGGCCGATGAAAACGGTGTCTACAAAATAGAGGCGGCGGTGCGGTGAGGCGGTAGAATAGCCTCTGCCAGTCCTTGACACGGATTGAGGCTGGCCGGCGGGATCGGTCGGGAACCTTTTGTCGGCCGATGCATCCAATGTCGCGATGAGAAGCCTATCAGGAGATCGGCCATGCCTGCTGCGTTGACGGCAACGCCCGCCGCTTCCGACGACATGCAGCTTGTCGGCCGCGCGCTGGCACGTGATGGCGATGCATTCCGTACCATCATCAAGACGCACAACCAAAGGCTCTACCGCCTCGCCCGCGGGGTCGTGCGTAACGACAGCGAGGCCGAGGACATCGTCCAGGAGACCTATGTCAGCGCCTTTGCCCATCTCGAGTCCTTTCGCGGCGATGCCTCGCTCGCCACATGGCTGTCGCGTATCGTCATCAACGAAGCGCTCGGCCGCTTGCGCAAAAGGCGGCGAATGGTAGCAATGCCGGAAAACCCGCAAGCCGAAATCATCCGGTTTCCCCTCAACCCGAGCGACGATCCGGAGCGTACGATGGCGCAACGGCAGATCCTTGAGCTTGTCGAACGGGCAACCGACAGTCTCCCCGATGTCTACCGGATGGTGTTCGTGGCGCGCGTCATCGAGGGATTGAGCATCGAGGAGACCGCCGAACTGCTTGGCGTGCGACCAGAAACCATCAAGACCCGGCTGCACCGCGCCCGTGCGCTGGTGCGCAAGGCGCTGGACGACCAGATCGGCCCGGTGCTGCTCGACGCCTTTCCGTTCGCCGGCCGGCGCTGCGAACGGCTGACCAATGCCGTGATGCAGCGGCTTGGTCTTTCCGGATAGGCCGTGCCGATTTTCGCGGGAACGTTTGGCGGCGACCTGCATCCAATGAGCATCACTGAAAACGAAGCCCGATGCCGTTCCGCATCGGGGTGAAGGAGAGCATCATGTTTATTCGACCGACCGCGGCACTGGCCGCAGTTTTCCTGCTTAGCGCAGCGCCCTTGTCGCAAGCTGCCGAAAAGCCGACCGATCCACAGATCGCACATATCGCCTACACGGCGGGCGTGCTTGACGTCGAAGCCGCCAAGCAGGCGCTGAAGAAATCGAAGAACAAAGAGGTCGTGGATTTCGCCAAGGACATGGTGCGAGATCACGAGGCGGTCAACAAACAGGCTCTCGACCTGGTCAAGAAGCTCAAGGTCACGCCTGAGGACAATCCGACCAGCAAAGCGCTGACCAAGGCGGCGGCCGAGGAACGTGCCAAGCTTGCCAAGCTCAAGGGCGCGGCGTTCGACAAGGCCTATGTCGCCAGCGAAGTAGCCTACCACAAACAGGTCAATGGCGCGCTCGAAACGCTGCTGATCCCATCCGCCAGCAATGCCGAGCTGAAGAGCCTGCTGGAAACCGGCCTGAAAATATTCCAGGGCCACGAACAGCACGCCGAACACGTCGCCGGCATGTTGAAGTGAGGATTGCGCCGATGATGTCGAGGCGGCATCTGTGGATTGCGCTGGCACTGGCAGTGGGTGCCGCGCCGGCCAAGGCCGAAACCATCGAGGTGACGATCGAGAAGCTTGTGTTTTCGCCGGCAAAGATCGAGGCGAAGGTCGGCGACACGATCAGGTGGGTGAACAAGGACGTGTTCGCCCACACGGCAACCGTCAACGGCGGCTGGGAAGTGATGATCCCGCCGAAGAAGGCGGCGAGCCTGACGATGAAGAAGGCGGAATCGGTCGATTATTTCTGCCGCTTCCATCCCAACATGAAAGGCCATCTCACGGTGACTTCGCCCTAGCCACGGCGGCGGGGGCCGCCCTGCCCGAGCAGGGCGGTCCGGCGGCGTCAAGCCGCCTGGTAGCGGGGCGCCGGTTTGCCGGTCTGCGTCGCGGCGAACAGAGTGGCGCGGGCGGCGTCGTAGGTTTCCCAAAGCGCGCGGTCGTGGACCGACGGCAGCGTGATGGCTTCACCTTGATCGAACCCTGCCAGGGCGGCGTCGACCATGTCTTCCGCAGTCATCACCATTGCCGGGTCGAACGCCGAAAGCGGCATGCCGGCAAACTCGTAGAATTCGGTGGCGGTCGCTGCCGGCAGAACGAGCTGCAGCTTGACACCGGTCCCGGCAAGCTCTTCCTGCAGGCCACGGCTGAAGTTCACCACATAGCCCTTGGTGCCGCTGTAGAGCGAGGTGATCGGAAGCGAGTGCAACGCCATGACCGACGCAATATTGATAATCGCCCCGGCGTTGCGCGACAGGAATGCCGGCAGCACCGTGCGGGTCAGGCGTGTCAGCGCCGTGATGTTGAGCGCGATCGTCGACGCGGCATTCTCGTCGGACGTGTTGACGGTCGACCCGAGCGTGCCGTTGCCGGCATTGTTCACAAGCAGAGAGATCGCGGGGTTCGTGGCGAGCACCTTCTCGACGCGCGCCAGCCCCTCCTCTCTGGTCAGGTCGGCACCGATCACCTCGACGTTGGCGCCATGGGCTTGCAACAGCTTCGCCGAGAGGGTTTTCAGGCGTTCGGCGCGACGGGCCACGAGCACAAGATCATAGCCACGGGCAGCGAGGCGGTCGGCATAGACGGCGCCTATGCCCGCGGAGGCGCCGGTGACGACAGCGATCGGCTTGGAAGCGGAATTCGACACGAGTTATCTCCTAAAAGTTGAGCGCTCAACAGTTGAGTGCTCAATCAACCGACCAAAGCTGTGCCCCTTTGCAATGGTTCAGCCCTCAACTATTTTGTGAAGATGGAGAAAAAGGTCGAATCGTTTGCGTCGCTCGAAGATCGAGATGCGCTCGGTGCGGAAGCGCCTGGCATGCCGCGAGATTTCGTTTGCACCAATTCGTCGCTGCGCCGTGCGGCACGCCGGCTCGGCCAGTTGTACGACGAGGCGCTGGTCCCAACAGGGTTGACGTCAACGCAAACCCTTCTGCTCGGCCAGATCGACGGGCTCGGCGCCATTTACGGCGAGGACGGGCCGACGCTGCAGGTTCTCGCCGGCCGCCTGGCGATACAGATTTCGGCGCTGACGCACGCCTTGCGGCCGTTGGTGCGCAACGGTCTGGTCGAAGTCCGCCAGGATGTGCACGACCGCCGGACCAAACATGCCGTGCTGACGCCGCTCGGAAAAACACGATACCAGCAGGCATTTGTCGTATGGGTCGAGGCCAACCAACGCGTCGAGGCGATTTTAGGGACGGCCGCGGCCGAAAAGCTGAGGAGCCTTGCCGACGATGTCGCCTCACAGGACTTTCTCGACGCCTATGTTTCGGGCGCGAAGCCAGCGAGCGCCGGATCGTCGGAGCGTTAGAGCGCGGCGCCTCCTTTTTGGGGCGCGTCAAGGTTTTTTGCACTGCATCGATCGCTTAGAACCCAAACGCCAGCCATGCCGTCCCGACAAGAAGCGTGACCAGCGTCAACGGCAGGCCGACCTTGAAGAAGGCCATGAAGCCCAGCGGTTTGCCGGAAACCCGCGCGTGCTCGGCAACGATCAGATTGGCGACCGAGCCGAGCAGCGTGAAATTGCCGGCCAGCGTCGAGCTCATGGCGACGACCAGCCAGGCCCGCTCGGGATCTTCCAGTCCGGGCACGAACGGCTTCAGCGCCAGCACGGCCGGGACATTGCTCATCATGTTGGACAGCACCGCGGTGAAGCCGGACAGCCGCCAGACATCATTCAGCCCGAGGTCCTTTGCCGAAGCGACGATGTCAGGCGTAAGCAGCGTCTTCTCCGCCCCGGCGACGACGATGAAAAGCCCAGCGAACATGAACAGCAGCGGCCCATCGATCTCGCGATAGATGCGCTCAGGCTTGATGGCGCGGGTCAGCAACAGAATCGCGCCGCCGATCAGCGCTGCCTTGGCGACTGGAACGCCGGCAAAGAAGGCGACCGCCAAACCGATACAGACGACCACCGCCTTCAGCACCTGCCCCGGCAGCATGCGGCCTCGGTAGACTTCGGGGCTGAGCTCGGCCTTGCGCGAAAATTCGGCGCGGTAGACGATGCGGATGATGACGATGACGGCCACGAGGCCGAACGCCGCGACCGGCGCAAGCGCCGCCGAGAAGGCCGGATAGGAAATCCCCGACAGGGCGCCGATGACCATGTTCTGCGGATTGCCGGTGATGGTCGCGACGCTGCCGCAATTCGAGGCCGTGGCGGTGGCGATCAGGTAGGGAACCGGGTTGCGGTTGATGACGCGGGTGACATGGACGACGATCGGCGCCATGACCAGGCAGATGGCATCATTGACCAGGAATGCCGACAGGACGCCGGTCAACAGCGTCACCATCACCAGCAGCATGAACGGCGCATGCGCATGCTCGATGGCGAACCCGCCGAGCGCGCGAAAGGCGCCCGACACTTTCAGATGCGCCACGACGATCATCATGCCGAGCAGAAGCGTGATGGTGTCGAAGCTGATGGCGCGGTAGGCGTCTTCCATATCGAGGGCGCCGATGGCGATCATCGCCGCACCGCCGAGCAGCGCGATGCCTGCCCGGTCGAGGCGCAGCCCGGGTATCCTGCCGATGGCGACGCCGGCATAGGTCAGGACCAGGATCGCCGCCGCGCCCATCGCTGTCATGTGTCGGAAATCCTGTTCAGGCCCCCCGCAGCCGCGGCTGCGAGACGCTCCGGCCCAGCTTAGCGGCGCGCCGGCAAAGCGAAAGGGCGCTCACCGCTCGATCAACAAGGAAACCCGCGGCAAAATCGCCGGCAGTAAAGGTTCGCCGGATCATCGCAGAACCGGGCAGGCTACCTCGCGCAGTCGCCGTTATGCCCCAAGGCGCCGCCCTTGCGCCCTGCCCCTCCGCAACCGCGCCAGTACGACCAGGTTTCATCATAGGTGAGAAGTCTGCGCGCAGGCTACGGGACGGGAATTTTTTTAGTCTTCAGAGCTCGCGATCGGGAGCTGAGCCGCTGAATTGGCGCGTGATGTTTTCTTCGAAAAGTAGCCAAGCTATCAAACGTCTGGGTCGACGTGAGCAACCGGTCGAACGACGCTGCATAAGTGGAATTCTCAATGATCGCGATCGAGTTCACCAAGTTGTCCGTCACCATCACCTTGGTGAGCTTCGGAAACAGCCTCTCATTATGGGCGTAACAACAGACTTCCAGATAGTTCGCGAATTCGACGAAGGCGCTTTGCCGCTCGCCTTCCGAACCTCCGACAAGCAGCTTCGCTTCCATGGCGCGCATGTCCGCGAGATAACGGAATAGCCATTCCAGGTCTTTCGACTTTGCGGAGGACCGGACATTGAGCGCATTGAACACCAATGCGCCTGCCGAAATAAGCAAGGCGGCTGTAGGGACTACCTCAGTCCACCAAGACGGCATGAGCTATTTCTTTTTGTCGTTTCCGCCTTGGGCGGTGGTGGTGGGCTTCTGCTGCAATGCAGTTTGCAGATTTGCGCTGCTCAAACCCTTGTCTTCAAGGGACTGGCCAGGTCGATGGGTAACAATCGTGACCTTCTTCTCCGACATCATTTTCTCCTAACGCGAATCATTCGCGAGCCGAGGAATATACTCCTGAGTTGACAGAGGAGTCCTAGAACGAAGCAGCCTATCAACGAAAATCAGACGATTGCCAAAAACTCCTCGACGCTCTTCCTTTCGGCCAGGGCGTCGATCATCCGTTCATATGCCACCTCCATCCCCAGGAGGCGCGAGCAATGAAACTCGACTACTCGACGATTTACGAGATGGCGAGCATTGCGTAGGCGAATTGGAGGAGGTCATAGGCAGCATCCTTTTGTTGATACTCACCCTGTGGCGCCCCGCAAACCGTGTTACGGTTCATAATGACATGCCCCTGTCATTCGACGACAAGCGCTAAGGAGAGAAGGGCATTACCCGCAACAACTGAACGGCGAATACGACAAAACACTGCGCACCAATTTCGACTCGATTAAACAGGCCACTACGACGCGTACGAACGGAACACTAGTCAACGGTACTAACCCCGCTAACGAGCGAACACTGCGTTGTCCGCAATGATCCACCAATGCACCGAACACGCGCTAAGTGCTGCAACCCGCTTCAACGCGTGTACCGACATTTGATTGACTAATTGGCCTTTGACACTGAAATGACAAAACCCCGAACCTACGGCAATTAGCAACGCTAACGTTGACAAACCTAGGCAGTGTGCGTAATGCACAAACACGAAAGCGCCGCTGGTTTCCCAACGACGCTCTCGCTTCGAGTACACCCCTCGGGTGCTGCCGGAGGCATCAGGTGTGCAAGACCTCATGCAACCGGGAAGTCCGGAGACTTATATCGGGTCCATAGCGGACCTCGCACTTCCCCGACAACTATCAGTGTCGGGTCTGCCCGCGCGGTGCGGAAGGTACGGAGAAGTTGGACCTTCTCCCTTTGAGGATGATGGCCTTTGACGGACACGTCGGGGCCGTCCTTTTGGCGTTGGCCATTTGGACAAATTGGCGATACACGCATTCTTGGTGAAAGCCAAATGCTTTCGTTAGTTACTCCGCCAACTTTTTTATTGTTGCACGCACAACGTGTATGACAGCAGGTAGCTAATTTCTCCACTTATGAAGAGCTACCTCGCCGCTATACCACCTCGTCGCGCCATCCGAGACTCGCCTCCCGGCCTCCCTCAGAACGTGCTACCGTCAGGGCTTTCACTGAGTCCGGTCGATCAAAAGCTTGTCGTGATGTCCTTGCCGAATTCGGCACCCGCCGCCTTCGCAGCGCGCGCGAGCCACGAGTTCACTTCCTGAGCTGAGTTATTCGTCCCATAGAACCACCCGTCGATAAGCGGTTCCGCGAACTTTTTCGGGAGTGTGTCTGAGGCGAAGAGCCCTTCGGGTTTACGAGCCACGATATGTTTTCGAGCCGTGCCCACCTTCGACAGCTTCTCCAGCGATCCCGGCTTCTTCTTTTCCAGCGCACGGAGCGCGTCCCCCAGGACCGACTTCAGTGAATAGCCGGTGAGCGTTTCGCCGTAGACGGTGACTTCATACTCACCACTCTTGCGAGCGCCCGCAGGCGGCACGAAGAACGACATCTTTCCGTCCGCGAGCGTGTAGCGCTCCGTCGCGAAGTCGATCGTGCCGAGATGCTTGAGGTTTTCGTCATGGATAACGAGAGTGCCGTCGTCGATGCGGACGAGGTTCTCGTCACTGGTGTTGACGAGCAAGTCTCTAAGAGTGCGGATTCTCATAAGATTCATCGTAGCCATTTGAACATCCCTTCTAAGTAACCCTTTCCTACTAATTATCCCTTACGGCGTCAATAGGTCCCTTTTAGTAGCTATCCCCGTCTCACCTTTGTGCGCCTCGCCGACGCGATCCGCGCGATTCAAAGGACGAACTGCCGTGGGTGAAGCGCAACATCCGCACGTCGCCGTCCGTTTGGTGGGCCTAGCGACCCTGGAATGAAAAAAGGGCCAGCCGCGTCCGGCTAACCCCTTGAATTTGTTGGCGATCCCGACAGGATTCGAACCTGTGACCATCGGCTTAGAAGGCCGGTGCTCTATCCAGCTGAGCTACGGGACCGCTGGCCGGCCGCATGACCGGCGGATTGTTCCGACAGGGCCGGTATGGGATCAATGCGTCCAGGGCGTCCTGCGGTCATAGCGGAAATTCTCCGCATAGGAAATCTGGCGGCGTTTGATTTCCTTCGGCTCCTCGACGCGGAACGCCAGCCCTTCCTTCTCGGCATAGGCGACCGCCTCTTCTCTTGTGTCGAAGGTCAGCCTGATCTGGCTTCGCATGTCGCCGGACGTGGTGTAGCCCATCAGCGGATCGATCTTCTTGCGCTGCTCCGGATCGAATTCCAGCACCCAATAGCCGGTCTTGGCCTTGCCGGACTGCATCGCGGTTTTGGCTGGGCTGAAAATGCGGGCTGACATGACCACCTCATTGCTGGTTGCAAGCACACGACCCCGACACCAGATTACTGTTCCCGGGCCATGCACTAGCCCGTCATTACTGCGCAATGCCGCCGGCAGCAAGGCCGATGGCTTTTTACGCTTGCTTTGGTGGGCTGAAATCACTAGGCAACAGACCGTTCGGAGTGTAGCGCAGCCTGGTAGCGCATCTGGTTTGGGACCAGAGGGTCGGGAGTTCGAATCTCTCCACTCCGACCATTCATGAAGCGAATCTCGTCGCCAGCGCAAGCGGATCACGCTTGAGCGTGATCCGTCGCCGTATCATGCTGAGGCAACGGACGGACAGCGCGGAGCCAGCGCTGCCCGTCCGATATCCAGCCGTCAGCCCTGGATGAAGGCCAGCAGATCCGGATTGATGATCTCCGGGTGGGTGGTGCACATGCCGTGCGGCAGGCCTTTGTAGACCTTGAGCGTGCCGTGCTTCACCAGCTTGGCCGCAAGCAGCGCGGAATCGGCTATCGGCACGATCTGGTCGTCGTCGCCATGCATGATCAGGACGGGTACGTCGATCTTTTTGAGATCATCGGTGAAGTCGGTCTCGGAAAAAGCCTTGATGCAGTCATAGTGGGCCTTGGCTCCGCCCATCATGCCCTGGCGCCACCAATTGTCGACGGCGCCTTGCGAGACCTTGGCGCCCTCGCGGTTGAAACCATAGAACGGGCCGGCCGGCACCTCCTTGTAGAACTGCGCGCGGTTAGCGGCCAGAGCCGCGCGAAAGCCGTCGAAGACTTCGATCGGCAAGCCGCCGGGGTTGCTGTCGGTCTTGACCATGATCGGCGGCACGGCGCCGATCAGCACCGCCTTGGCAACACGGCCGCCGCCGCCATAAAGCGCGACGTAACGCGCCACCTCGCCGCCACCGGTCGAGTGGCCGATGTGGATCGCATCCCTGAGATCGAGATGCGCCGCCAGGGCCGCAACATCGGCGGCGTAGGTGTCCATCTCGTTGCCGGTTGCGGTCTGCGACGAACGGCCGTGCCCGCGGCGGTCATGGGCAATGACGCGATAGCCCTTTTCGAGGAAGAACAGCATCTGGTTGTCCCAGTCGTCTGAGCTCAACGGCCAGCCGTGATGGAACACGATCGGCTGGCCCTTGCCCCAATCCTTGTAGAAAATCTCGGTGCCGTCATGGGTAGTGAATGTGCTCATCGTTCTACTCCTTGGTGGAAAAGTCGGGGGTAACAGGGAAGCTTTTAGCCCCTTCAGCTGGACAAATTATAACAGTGCGGTCAGGGTGAGCATTGGCAAAACGGACATTCAACGTGGCAAAACTGACAAATGACGGCGACGTGTGATCTGATCGAAATCGGCCTTGTCCTGTACCCCGGCGTTCAGGAAGCAGCTGTGCTCGGCCTGACCGATCTTTTTATGCTGGCCAACCGGCTGGCGGCCGATCGGTCGCTGGACGCGGCGAGGCTTCGCGTCAGCCATTGGCAATTGGAGAACGCCGGCCAGACCGTAGTCCGCACCTTCGACAGCGACCCCGGCGCCGACAATGAACCAGCCATGGCTATCATCCCGCCGACCTTGGGAGATCCGATCGCCCGGGAAGCAGCCGCGCTCTATGCCGGCTGGCTCAGGGACCGTCATGCGGCAGGGGCGACGCTCGGTTCGGTCTGCGCCGGCGCCTTCGTGCTTGCCGAGACCGGCCTGTTGTCCGGTCGCGCGGCGACAACGCACTGGGCCTATCGCGACGCGCTGGCGCTACGCTTTCCAGACATCCTGCTCGACGCCGACAGGCTAGTCATCGACGATGGCGACATCATCACTGCGGGCGGCTACATGGCCTGGACCGACCTCGGCCTGAAGCTGGTGGACAGGGTGCTCGGGCCGACCGTGATGATGGACACGGCGCGTTTCATGCTGGTCGATCCGCCGGGCCGCGAGCAGCGTTTTTACAGCCCGTTCGCGCCACGGCTGACGCATGGCGACGAAGCGATCCTCAAGGTGCAGCACTGGCTGCAGGCGAACGGCGCGCGCGATGTGACGCTCGGCGCCATGGCCGAGCATGCCGGACTGGAGGAGCGGACTTTCCTGCGGCGCTTCCGCAACGCCACCGGCCTCAAGCCGACCGAATATTGCCAGCACCTGCGGGTCGGCAAGGCGCGCGAGATGCTGGAAACCACGATGCGATCGATCGACCAGATCGCCTGGGAGGTCGGCTATGACGATCCCGGCTCGTTCCGCAAAGTGTTCGCCAGGATAACCGGGCTGGTGCCCGGCGACTATCGCAAGCGCTTTGGCGTGGAACGCGCCGCCCTGTCGGACGGCGGGAACTGAACGTGGCAGCGGTGGCGGCTCGACCCGGGCAGCAAAGCAAAATCGCGCCTATGGTCCTTGCCTTGCTTCCTTAGAGAGCGCTTTCGATATCGGTCCTCGAAAAATCGTCGCCGACATAAAGCAGGCGGCAGGCATGTTCTTTCGCCACTTCATAGGCGAAGCAGTCGCCGAAATTGAGCGCGGCCGGGTGGATGCCCTTACCCCATTTTGCGTAGGCCTCGGCAATGCGACGCGCAGAGGCCGGCGTCACCGCAGCGATTTCGAAACCAAGCCCGTCGATCAGGCCGGACAGCTCTTCGCCGACATTTCGCCGCGACGCGACGATCAGCGCTTCTGCAACGGTACCGGCGGAAATCAGAATGTCGTCTTCGGCCTCGAGCGCCGCGATGCAGACATCAGCCTCTGGCTCGTCAAGAACGATCGCCATCAGCGCCGAGGTATCGACCACGATCATTCAGGCAGGCCATCATCGCCGTAGAGGAAATCCTGGCTTCGCGCGGCAGATGGCCCGGCCTTCGCCCTCGCGGCGCCGGATACGCGCATCGCCTCCAGCAACGCCCGACGGCTTTTCCTGTCCTGCACTGCCTTGACGGGAACTAGGCGCACGGCCGCATGACCGTGACGGGTCAGAATGATCTCGTCACCTGCCTCGGCACGACGCACCAATTCGGTCAGCTGTCCCTTGGCGTCTGTAACGGATACCTTCATCGGCTCGCTCTTTTATGGACCATGTTCTGGATCCCTACGTTAGCGATAAATAGACCATCCAATGGTCCATTACAATGCATGTGACGGTAAGCTCGCCGGGAAGAGAACCCCAACCGCCTCAACTCCCGGCGAGCCTACAACCTGATTTGATACGCAATCAGGACCGGGGTTAGCCGGCAAGGCTGACGTAGCAAGACAGATGCCAGCCTTTGTTCCCGAAATGGGACAGTGGCTGAACTGGAAGCCTCTAAATCTCGAACTCGCCCTGCCCTTCGTCCATGGCGCTGACGGTCTCGGCGGCGAGCGCCCGCGTGATCGGCGTCTTGCGCTCGAGCGCGGTGCGGTCGAGCCGTTCGACCACCCGCATGGCAGTGGCCAGCGAGCGCTCGATGCGGCGCACCAGATATTGCACGACATGCGGCTCGACCTCGACCTGTCGATCGGCGAACAGCTTTGTGATGACGCCGGCCAGCAGAAGATCGTCGGGCTCGTGGATCTCGACGGTCGCCGCGGCCTTGAGCCGCGACGCCAGGTCGGGCAGCCCGACGCCCCAGGCGGAGGGAAATCGGCGCGCCGTCAACAGCAAGGTCGAGCCGGCGCCGCGCACCGCATTGATCAGGTGGAACAGGCCGTGTTCGTCGAGCGGGCCGGCATCGATATCGTCGATCAGGGCCGGGCGCGCGCCGAGGGTTTCGATGCAGTCGCCGATGCGGCCGGCCTCCACTTTCACCGCGCCGGCGCGGGTCCGCCAGATCGAGGCCAGGTGGGTTTTCCCCGAGCCGGCCGGCCCGGCCAGCACAACGACCGGCGAGGGCCAGTCCGGCCAACGGTCGACAAGCGCAGCGGCCTGGCTGTTGGTGCTGGAGACCACGAGTTCGTCGCGCGAATAGCCGGTGCCGTGGCCTAGATCGAGCGGCAATTGACGCGGCGGATCGATCTTGTCCGGCATATGGCTCAACCGCGCGCGCCCCCGCGGCGCCGCACCTGCAGCGGCGGCACCGGCTCGTCCGAATGGCCCTTGTAGAGCGGCGATTCGAGGTAGCGCGCGATGGCGAAACGCACCAGAACGGCAACGGCGGCGGAAGCCGGCACGGCAATCAGCAGGCCGACGAAGCCGAACAGCGCGCCGAAGGCAAACAGCGCAAACATCAGCCACACCGGATGCAGGCCGACGCTTTTGCCGACCAGCCTGGGCTGCAGGATGTTGCCCTCGATGAACTGGCCGACGAAGAACACGCCGGCCACCGCCGCGATCATGGTCCAGTCCGGCCAGAACTGGACGAAGGCGACGCCGACGGCCAGCACCAGGCCGGTCAGCGAGCCGACATAGGGGATGAAGGAGATCAACCCGGCGAACAGGCCGATGAGGATGCCGAAATTCAGTCCGGTCAGCGTCAGGCCGGTGGCATACATGGCGCCGAGCACCAGGCACAGCGTGCCCTGGCCGCGCACGAAGCCGGCGGTCGCAGTGTTGATGTCCCTGGCGATCGTCCTGACGGTCTTGACGTAGTCGCGCGGCACCCAGCTGTCGACGATTGTCACCATGCGGTCCCAGTCGAGCAGCATGTAGAAGGCGACGACCGGCGTCACCACGAACAGGCTGACGACCGAGACCAGCGCCACGCCGGAGCTCCAGATCGAGGTGAAGACGGTGGTCAGGAGGCCGAAGCCGGAGGTCAGCAGCGAGTTCAGGCCCTCGCGCAGCCCATTGGCGTCGACGCCGAATTTTTCTTCCAGCCATTTCGGGTCGAAGCTGGTGATCAGGCCCTGCAGCCGGGTCAGATAGTCCGGCAGCTTGCTGGCGAAATCAGCCATCTGCGAGGCGAGCACCGGAACCAGGATGACGACGGCCAGCACCAGGACGACGATGAAGGCGATGAGGATGACCACCGTCGCCATCAGCCTGGACAGGCCGAGCCGCTCCAGCCGGTCGGCGACAGGATCGAGGAAATAGGCGAGCACCATGCCGGCGACGAAGGGCAGAAGGATGCCGCTGAAGACATAGAGGAAGACGGCAAGGATGATGGCGCTGACCAGCCAGAAGCGGATCTGCCGTCGAAACGACGCCGATGCCGAAGCCTCCGCCGCCGCGGCTTCAGCCTCGGCGTCGATGGACCGTTCGTCAGGTGCCCGGTGTTCAGGTGCCCCGCGTTCAGGTGCCCCGCGTTCAGGTGCCGGGTGTGGAGCCTTCGCCATAGCCGCTCATATGCCTCAGCCAAGCCACGAGATAGGCCGCGGCCGAAGCCACGGTCAAGACCCCGGACAGCAATATGAGGGCCGGCCTCAGCGGATCGAGACGGATGTCGAAGGCGAGTTCGCCCAACACCACTGCCGCCAGCACGATCTGGATCGCGGTGTTGGCCTTCGATACCAGGAGCGGCTTCATCTCGACGGGATGCGCCATGACGGTGGACAAAAGCACGGCGCAGACGATCAGTGCGTCGCGCGACACCATGGTAACGACCAGCCACAGCGGCAGTTCGCCGCTGAAGCCCAGGACCACGAAAACCGAGACCAGCAGCAGCTTGTCGGCCATCGGATCGAGATAGGCGCCGAGCCTGGAAAACTGATTGAAATGGCGGGCGATGAAGCCGTCGACGCCGTCGGAAATGCCGGCAACGAGGAAGCCGGCAAAGGCCCAGTCCCAGCGTTCCTGCAGCATGGCCAGCACCACCGCCGGCACCAGCACGAAGCGCATGATCGTGATCATGTTGGGGATGGTCAAACGCATATCCCGTCGCTCTTGTTTGTCGATACATGATGGAGATGGACGGTTACGGCAAGTGAGAAGCGATACAGGAAGCTGCCAATCTCCCCACTAACCTTTGATCGGAAGCGGCCCCAGCAATGGAATAGTTCAAGACCGATGTCGATTTCCGGGAAGCTCATTCGTCTCATGATAGGAAGCCGAAGAAATTCGCCCAGGCAAGGAAATGGACGCGATGACAATCACTATCACAGCATTTGAACGATCGCCCGATGGCGGCAAGGGACTGGCGCGCGATACGCGCGTTCGCTGGGCGCTCGAAGAAGTGGGGCAACCTTATGAGGTTCGTCTTGTCTCCTTCGCGGACATGAAGGCGCCTGGCCATCTGGCCATCCATCCCTTCGGCCAGATCCCCACCTACGAGGAAGGCTCTCTCTCGCTGTTCGAGACTGGCTCGATCGTCTTCCATCTTGCTGAGCAGCACGCGGGCCTGCTGCCGAAGGATCGCAATGCCCGCGCGCGTGCGATCACGTGGATGTTTGCTGCACTTAACACCGTCGAGCCGCCGATCCTCGAATTAACGACGGCAAGAATATTCGAACGTGACAAGCCTTGGAGCGAGGAGCGCTTGCCGTTGGTAAAGGACCGTGTTCGCGCTCGGCTGGACAAACTCTCGGCCCACTTAGGCGTCGCCGACTGGCTCGATGACACGTTCAGCGCGGGCGATTTATTGATGGTATCTGTGCTGCTGCGACTAAGAATGTCAGGCATTTTGGACGAATATCAAAACTTGGCTGCCTATGTAGCGCGCGGGGAAGCTCGACCTGCTTATATCCGGGCTTTCGCTGCGCAATTTGCGATCAACGCCCGATCAACCAGCTGAGGTCTGTCTTAAGCTCATTGATATCGGGAACCCGGTTGGGGTTTGATGTGCATTGGTGCCGATCGGCAGGTCGGCGGGACAGCGCCCCCTCTGGCCTGCCCTCTTTGCCCCTACTTAGCATCTCCCCCTCAAGTGGGGAGATCGGCAGTTTCAGTGCCGTTATCCTTGCGGACCGAAACCGTTCATGCGAAGAGCCCGGGAAAGCAGGGAAAGAGTATGAGCAAGCGCAAGAACGGGCTCACCTATGCCGAAGCGGGCGTCGACATCGACGCCGGCAATCTCATGGTCCAGAAGATCAAGCCGCTGGTGCGCGCGACGCGCCGGCCGGGCGCCGATGGCGAGATCGGCGGCTTCGGCGGCCTGTTCGATCTCAAGGCGGCCGGCTTCACCGATCCGGTACTGGTCGCCGCCAATGACGGCGTCGGCACCAAGCTGAAGATCGCCATAGACGCCGGCAAGCACGATACGATCGGCATCGACCTCGTCGCCATGTGCGTCAACGACATCGTCGTCCAAGGCGCCGAGCCGCTGTTCTTCCTCGACTATTTCGCCACCGGCAAGCTCGATCCCGACCAGGGCGCTTCGATCGTCGGCGGCATCGCCGAAGGCTGCCGGCAGGCCGGTTGCGCGCTGATCGGCGGCGAGACCGCTGAAATGCCCGGCATGTACCACGACAAGGATTACGACCTTGCCGGCTTTGCCGTCGGTGCCGCCGAACGCGGCCAGCTGTTGCCGACCGACGACATCGTCGAAGGCGATGTGCTGCTCGGCCTCGCCTCGTCGGGCCTGCATTCGAACGGCTTTTCGCTGGTCCGCCGCATCGTCGCGGTAAGCGGCCTTGGCTGGGGCGATCCAGCGCCGTTCAATGACGAGGCGACGCTGGCCGAAGCGCTGCTCGAGCCGACCCGCATCTACGTCAAATCGATCCTCAAGGCGATCCGCAACACGCATGGCATCAAGGCGCTGGCCCATATCACCGGCGGCGGCTTTCCCGAAAACATCCCGCGTGTTCTGCCCAAGGATTTTTCGGCCGAGCTCGATCTCGGCGCCATCGAGGTGCCGCCGGTGTTTTCGTGGCTGGCCAAGACCGGCGGCGTCGCGCCGGAAGAGATGATGCGCACCTTCAATTGCGGCATCGGCATGATCCTGGTCGTCGCCTCGGGCCAGGCGGCGCAGGTCGCCGCCGTGCTGCAGGAGGCCGGCGAGACGGTGACGCCGATCGGCCAGATCGTACCGCGCCGCGATGCCGGCGTCATCTATCGGGGCTCGATCGGCCTATGAGCAGGAAACGGACGGTCGTACTGATCTCTGGGCGCGGCTCCAACATGACGGCGCTGATTGCGGCGGCGAGCAACCCGGCCTATCCGGCCGAGATCGTCGGCGTCATCTCCGACCGCCCCAATGCCGCCGGCCTCGGCATCGCCGCGGCGCGCGGCATCGCCACCAGGGTGATTTCGCGCTCCGACCATGCCAGCAAGCAAGCGCATGACGAGGCGATCGATGCGGCCCTCTTGTCGTTCGGCGCCGAGATCGTCGCGCTGGCAGGCTATATGCGCATCCTCGGCGCGCGCTTCGTCGAGAAGTGGCTGGGCCGCATGATCAATATCCACCCTGCCCTGCTGCCTGCCTTCAAGGGGCTGGATACGCATGCGCGGGCCATCCGCGCAGGCATGCGCATCCATGGCTGCACGGTGCATTTCGTCACGCTCGATATGGATGATGGGCCGATCATCGCCCAGGCCGCGGTACCGGTGATGGTCGGCGACAATGAGGACACGCTGGCCGCACGCGTGCTCAAGGCCGAGCACCAGCTCTATCCGCTGGCGCTGGGCCTGGTCGCCGAAGGCAAGGCGCGAATGGAAGGCGGCCGCACGGTGTTTTCGCGCTTCGCCGACGATGCCGACAACGCCACGTCGGTAGTGATCGCGCCCGACCCGCTGCGCGAAGAGACCGATCTCGAGCACCTGGCGCGGATCACGCCGTAAGAGTCAGTTCTTGAATTTGGTAGCAAATTTTGCTACCGTCTTCGTGAGGAGACGGCTTGATGGCGACAGTCGAAAAAGTCAGCGTAGCGCTTTCCCCGGAACTGCTGGACATGGTCAAAGGCGCGGTGGCCAGCGGGCAGTACGGTTCGGCAAGTGAAGTGATCCGCGAGGCACTGCGCGAATGGCGGCTTCGCCAGCCCTTGCGCGAGGCCGAAGCGGAGCGGTTGCGGAAAGCCTGGACGGAAGGGCTGGAGAGCGGTCCGTTTGCGCCGTTCGACATCGAGGACATAAAACAGAAAGCCCGCAGCCGGTTGGGCAACGCCAGCAAAAACCGGCGGAATGGCTGACATCCGCATTGTCCGCAGCCCGGCGGCAGAAGACGACCTGATCGATATTTGGTTTGGCATTGCAAGGGACAACCCGCTTGCCGCGGACCGCTTTTTGGATGCTATTGCCGAGCGCATCGTGCAATTGGGCACATTCCCGGAATCCGGTCCCAAGAGGCCCGACATCGCTACCGATGCGCGTGCGTTGACGATCGGCAATTATCTCGTGCTTTATCGGCTGGCCGAACAGCGGGTCGAGATCGTCCGCGTCGTGCATGGCGCACGCGACGTTTCGGCCTTATTTTGAATCCATGAAGCAACTGCTGCTCCTGCGTCACGCCAAGTCGAGTTGGGACGATGCCGATCTCATCGACTTCGATCGGCCGCTGTCCGCGCGCGGGCTGAAGGCAGCGCCGCTGGTCGGACGCGAACTGGCCCGGCGCGGCTGGCTGCCGGAGCTGGCGCTGGTGTCGCCGGCGCTGCGCACCCGCGACACGTGGCGGCTGCTCTCGGCGGAATTGCCGGCGAAGGTGCAGGCCAAATTTGCCCAGGCGCTCTACGAGGCAGCAGCGGCGGACATCCTCGCCAAGGTGCGGCAAGTAAAGGCGGGAACCGGAACGCTGCTGGTGCTTGGCCACAATCCCGGGTTGGAGGAGTTCGCGCGCGGTCTTGCCGGGGCTGGATCGGATGAAGCGGCGCTGAAAAAACTGGTGGAAAAATTCCCGACCGCGGCCCTCGCTCGGTTCGACGTCGATGGCGATTGGGCCGGTCTCACCTTCGGCAGCGCCCGGCTGACGCACTGCATTTGGCCGAAGGATCTTCGCTAGGGATTGCCTGGCAGGCCGGGGGATCGCCGACCTTTCGGCCAACCCGGCTTCGCACAAACAAGAGCGGCGGGCCAAGCCCGCCGCTCTTTGTGCTCCGGGGTTTGAGGAATTAGCGGCCCCAGTTGCCCCGGCCAGATTGCGGCACTACGGGTTGATCCGTGCCGAACCGGGTGGTCGCCTCGGTGTCGACGGCGTTGTGCTCAGCCGTCAGCGGCTTGCGGATGGAACCGGTAAACCCGTTGTCGATAGTGCCGACAGGCGCGTTGCCAACAGGCGCGGCCGGCTGGTTGACGCCGTCCGAACCATAATGGTCGCTGCCGGCAAAGGCACTGCCCGTGGCGATGAGGACGATGGTGGCGGCGGTAAGAGCAATCTTGGTCATTTCAGGTACTCCAGTGTACTGGTCATTCGTGAGTTGTCGTTGCTTTCAACGCATTTCGAGATGCGAGCGCTGTCCGCGCCGACGAATACGCACCCGGCTTTTTTCCGACGTGCACGTTGCTGGACGATTTCAGCAACCGAGATTGTGGCTACAGATGAAACCTGCAAATCAAAGTATTCGATTGGCGCAGGATGCGATCCGGCGCTCGTCCCGGCTGATACGCAAAAACAAGAGTAGCGGGCCAGGCCCGCCGCTCTTGTATTCCGGGGCCGTGATAATCAGCGGCCCCAGATGCGTTGGCCGGATTCAGGCGCCACCGATTCGGAGGTCGTCTTGGCACCGGTATGCTCGGAAGTAACCGGCTTGCGGATCGAGCCGGTAAACGTGTTGTCGACGTTTGCAGCCGGAGCGGCCGGCTGGTTGACGTTGTCCGAGCCATAGTGGTCGCTGCCGGCAAAGGCAGTGCCAGTGGCAACAAGGATGGCGGCGGCGGTAAGAGCGATCTTGGTCATTTCGGCTACTCCGGTAGTTCTTTGGTCTGTCCGTCAAGTGGCGTGCCTTGGGAGGAATTCGCGTCGCTCGGACCACCCCGAGATGGGTCGGCAAGCCTGTCGTTTCCAATCACGAAAGTTTTGTGCCGGTGCGCCAAATTGGCCGCTTGAAATTCGACATGCGGCTCCTTTCGCCACAATGTTCTTCCTCCTTTTCAATTAGTTATGCGGTCATTGATGATTTTTCGGCGCGAACATTCCGTGAGCCGGCGTTCACCCATTTCCGTACGCTCTGTCAACAGAATCGAACCGTTCGGTTCGAGTTCTTCTACGTTTGGCTGATCAGCGCTTTTAGAGCCTCGATCGACATTCCTGCCGACGGATCAGCGCGCCATGAAATCACGCCGCCAGTTCAGCCCCACCGGCGTCATGCTTGGGCCGCGCGCTGGCCAGAAGCACGACGGGGCAGTTGCAGGCGGCCAAAACAGCGCCGGCGGTTTCACCGAAGAACAGGTCCTCACCCGGACGTTGGGTGACGCCCATCACGACGATCGCCGCGCCTTTGGCCGCCTCCCGGGTGATCGCCTTGTCGGGTGTGACGCGGGTATGGAACGCTGTGTCGATATGCAGGCCGTAGCGGCCCGCCAAATCGGCGATGTCTTTCAGCACGGCCTCTTCACGGCTATGCGACACGGATGTCGACCTGCGGCCCTTGGCTGCCCTTTGCGAGACGTAGAGAACCTTGATCCGCGCCCGGTTTGGACGGGCCAGGGCCAGCGCCAAGTCGGCGGCGCGACGCGCCACCTGGGTACCGTTGACCGGGACTAGAATGCTGGTGCCGGCCTTCAGCGTCGGCATCTTTTCGGCAGCATTGCCGCCGTTCAGGACCAGGCAAAGCGGGCCGTCAAATCCTGCGGCAATGTCGTTGAGGGCCGGCGCGAAGGCGCCATCGGCGGTCAGCACATTGTCAAGGCCGACCAGCAACAGGCCGTATCCCTTGCGGGCCTCTTCGGCGATCGTCTGACCCGTGGCTTCCAATTCGGTGCGGGCCGTCAGATGGACTTTGTCGACAAGCGTGTCTTCGATCCGTTTCACCGCCTGGGCGCTTTTTCTTGCACCCTTCTTGATTTCCTGCAGGGCGCGCTCCTGTCCCTTGCTGTCGGTTGGCCTGTCACCTCGGCCGTCTTTCGGCGGAAGCAAGGTGGTGGGCAGGCGAAGCAAGGTGGTGGGCATGCCGCTGCCTCCGCCGACCAGTCCGGCGAGATAGGCAGTGAACTTGCCGATCCTGCTGTCGTCGACCAGCACCAGCAGCCGCTCCAGCCTGGAAATGAAGCCGTATTCGTCCAACGCCTCGCGCTCGACACGCTGCTGCTCGTCATGCCCAACCGGCAGCCGGCCGAGCGCCCAGCGCAGCATCGGCGGCATGGCCAAGGTGGTGATCACGGCCATGGTGACGATCATGGTGAAGAGATTGTGCGACAGGATGTTCATCGACAGGCCGATGCTGGCGACGATCACCTCGGTCGAGCCGCGCGCGTTCATTGCACTGCCGACGGCGATTGCTTCCTTGAACGACATGGCGGCGAGCTTGGCGCCGATGAACGCGCCGCCAAACTTGCCGATGCTGGCGATGACCACGAGAGCGCCCGTCAGCATGGCAAGCGTCGGATCGGCGAGCACGGTGAGATCGGCGGAAAGCCCCGCCATGCCGAAGAAGATCGGCATGAACAGCGCGGTGATGACGCCTCGCAGCTGGCCTTCGATATGGCTGGAGAGAATGGGCGATTCACCGACAAGGATGCCGGCGACGAACGCCCCCAGCACGGTATGGACGCCTATCATGTTGGTGATCAGCGCCATCGCTCCCATGATGATGAGGATCATGGTGATCACCGCAAACTCGCTGCGGAATTGATCGTTGGTCCAGCGGATCAAGGTGAAGACAAGACGGCGGCCAATGGTGAAGGAAAACACCATGAACAGTGCCACGGCGGCGATGGTGGTCACCAGAGGTACGAGCTGCAGCCTGCCATTGGTGGCGATGCCGAAGGTTACGGCGATGATCAACCAGCCGATCGTGTCCTCGATGATTGCCGAGGAAATAATCACCTGTCCGAGGTTGCGGCGCATGAAATTCATCTCGCGCACCACCATGGCGACGATCTTGACCGACGAGATCGACAGCGCGGTGCCCAGGAACAGCCCGGCGACCGTGCGTTGCGTGGGGTCAGGCAGCAATGCGTCCGGCAGGAACTGCGCCAGCGCGAAACCGCAGATGAAGGGCACCACGACGCCGGTAGCCGAAATGGAAAAACAGGCCGCGCCAACCCGGCGCACCAGCCGCAGGTCCGTCTCCATGCCGGTCAGCAAAAGCAGCATCAGGATGCCCAGCTGCGAGACGGCGTCGATCATGCCCTTTTGCGCGGGATCGGTGGGAAAGACCAGGTGCTGGGCCGACGGCCACAGCCAGCCGAACAGCGAAGGGCCGAGCAGGATGCCGCCGATCAGTTGGCCCATGATTGCCGGCTGGCCATAGCGCTGCAGCACTTCGCCCAGGCCGCGGCCGACAAGCAGCAGAAGCACGATCTCGGCGACGAAAGCGCCTTCGCCCGAACCACCCATGCCCGATGCCTTGGTCCCGGCAACGAGCGTCTCCGCCGCCCAGGCCGCGCCTGCGGGGACGAAAGCGCAAACCAGCAGCGTCAGGCTGGAACGTGTCGGAGCCTGCCAAGCCATGAAACCCCCATCGCCCAATGCACGTGTCCAACAACGCGCGACAGGGCGTTGCGTTGCCAGACAGAGCGTGCGTCGCTAGACGTGGACGTCACCGAAGGAGAGTTCGCCGTCGTCGCTCTCTGTCAGAAAGGCTGTCACCAGCAGGCCTGCATAGAGGACGGCGACCAGCACGACGATGACGGCGCCCGGAATTGGACCCAGCGCAGCACCGGTGACGGCCTCACGCATCGACCCGACGAAGCCGATGCGGACGCCTTCGGTCAGAAGACTGGGGGTCGACAGTTTAAGGATCCAGGCCAGCAGCAGGATCAGCAGCATGTAGATGTAATTGCGACGCAGGCGGCGCGCCAAAGCCACGCGTTGCGAAATCAGGAATTTTGGCGCGCGCAGGCTCTCGCCGACGATCAACAGCCAATCGGACGCGAAGTCCGGCTGCGGCGAGAATATCTGCGCGAAATAGTGCCGTTCGAACTGGCGCACGCGAGCCCGGTAAAAGTCGAAGAAACGGTATCGGCGGGCCTCGATCCACAGCAGCAGCAGGACAAGCAGCATGGCAAACAGCAGCACGCCATGGTGAGCGCTGGCTGTCGAAAGCGAGACTGAGAGCATCGCCGCGACAACCGTTATCGCCCAGTTGCTCGTCCGGTCCAGGCGGTCGCGCCAGCCAGCCATGCGCGCAATCTCGGCGCGATGAAAGTGGGACATCGTGGTTACGAGTTCGCCGGACGACAGTGTCCGTCCGATGGGATCCGGCGCCGGCAACACTTCTGCCATGACAATGCCTCCACCCGCCACGCGAAAACGGCCTGATGGAGATATCGTTCCGACGCTCAATCCGCCGGGCGCAGCCAGACCTTGTTGTCGTGGAAGGCGGCGCCGCCATAGGGCGCCGGCGCATCGGCGCCGGTCAGCACGTTGATGCCCTCGCCGCGCTCATGGGCGCTGTTCGGCCAGATGCCTTCGGCGACGACGACGCCGCGCTTGATGCCGTCGAACAGTTTTGCATGCAGCACCACTTCGCCACGCTGGTTGCCGACTTCGACACGGCCGCCGTCGGCGACGCCGAGTGCCGCCGCATCATCGGGATGCAAGAGCAGCTCCGGCCGGCGCTCTTTTGCCTTGGACACCGGCGTTTCGGCAAAGGTCGAATTGAGGAAATTGCGCGCCGGCGAGGTGGTCAGCCGGAACGGGTGCGCCTCGTCCGCCACCTCGATCAGGTCGACATGATCGGGGAATTCCGGCAGGCGCGCCACCGGCCCGAACAGGCCCATGCTTTTCGGTGGCCGATTGGGTGACGCCTGGCCCGTCCAGTCAGCGCGAAAATGGAATTTCTTGTCGGCATGGCCGAAGCCGTCCAGGAAATGCGCGGCCTCGAAATCCGGCTGCAAATCGACCCATTTCTGCTCTTTCAGGCTCGAAAAGCTGCCAAGCCCGCGTTTGCCCAGAATGATGCCGATATGCTGCTGCTCGGTCATGCCGAAGCCAGGACGGTCGGCGACACCGAGCCTTTTGCCGAGCTCCTCGATGACGAAATGATTGGTGCGCGGTCCTTCCGGCGGCTCGATCAGCTTCGGCCCGAGTGTGATGTGCTGGTTGCCGCCGCCCTTGTAGACGTCGTCATGCTCGAGAAACATCGTTGCCGGCAGCACGACATCGGCGAGCTTGGCGGTGTCGGTCATGAACTGCTCGTGCACGCAGGAAAACAGATCGTCGCGCAGAAAACCCTGCTTCACCAGCCGCTGCTCCGGCGCGACGTTGACCGGATTGGTGTTCTGGATCAGCATCGCCGTCACCGGCGGGCCGCCATAGAGCGCATCCTCAGCCCCGGTCAGCACCGGGCCGATGCGCGAATGATCGAGATGACGGATCGCGGGGTCGCGCATCCGCGTGCCTTCGAGCAGTTCCTGGTTGAGCTTGAAGATGCCCGAATTGGTATGGAAGGCGCCGCCGCCCTCATATTGCCAGCAGCCGGTGACCGCCGCGATCGAGGCTGCGGCGTGCATGTTGACCGAACCGTTGCGCTGCCGCGAAAAACCGTAGCCGAGACGGAAATAGGTCTTCTTCGTCGTGCCGACGAGACGGGCGAAGGCCTCGATTTCGTCGACGGAAAGCCCGGTGATATCAGCGGCCCATTGCGGCGTCCGCGTCTTGAGATGCGCTTCCAGACCGTGCGGATCGTCGGTGTATTTTTCCAGATAGGCGCGGTCGGCCATGTCGTCACGGAACAGCACGTGCATGGCTGCGCAGGCCAGCGCGCCGTCGGTGCCGGGCTTCAGCACCAGGCCCAGATCGGCCTGCTTCATCGTCGCATTCTCGTAGACGTCGATGACGACGATCTTGGCGCCGCGTTCCTTGCGCGCCTTGATTGCGTGGGTCATCACGTTGACCTGGGTGACCACGGCGTTGGTGCCCCAGATCACCACACAGTCGGACTTTGCCATCTCGCGCGGGTCGGGGCCGCGCAGCGCGCCGGCGCCCATCATCCAGCCGGTCCAGGCCAGATTGGTGCAGATCGAACCGAAGAAGCCAGAGTATTTTTTGGCGTGCCTGAGCCGCTCGATACCGTCACGCTGCACCAGCCCCATCGTGCCGGCATAGTAATAGGGCCAGACCGTCTCCGAGCCGTATTTTGCCTCCGCCGCAATGAATTTTTCGGCGACAAGGTCGAGTGCGGCCTCCCAGCTCGCTTCCTTCCATACGCCCTCGCCCTTGGCGCCGGCACGGACCAGCGGCTTCAGCAGGCGGTCGGGATGATGAACGCGATCGGCGTAACGGGCGACCTTGGCGCAGATGACGCCGGCCGTATAGCTGTTGGCCTTGGCGCCATGGACGCGGCCAATACGCTTGGCGTCGAGCAACTCGACCTCGAGCGCGCAGGTCGAAGGGCAATCATGCGGACAGGCCGAATGGCCGATTTTGAGCTTGGCGTGCTGATTCATGGGCGCAAACTAGCCGGTTGTGATAGTGGCGTGTAGGGCCAGATGACGAGCCAATCTCCCCCCTGTTTGGACCGGGGACATCGCGAACAGGTGTGCGAGGACATCGCGAACAGTTTCCTATCCTACCGTTGGCTTGCGTTGAGGTCGATGGTCTGGATTTTCTGATGACGGAAGTAGGCATCGAAGACGCCATCGGTTTCGGTTGGGCGGAAGGCGACGGCTTTGCCGGCAAAAGCCTTGCAGATCTTGACGGCATGTCCGAACAGCGAGGTTGTGCCTTTCTGCTGGATTTTGCGGACCTGGTCGCCGGGCGCGTATTCGAACGGCTGGACGGCATCGGCGAAGTCGCGCGTCGAGGCAC